>CALVIF010000010.1 GCA_944329395.1 uncultured Bacilli bacterium
TTTTAAATATCTTTATTTTGTTTTTTGTTTTATTTGTTCTGCTGCTTTTAAGATATCAAATTCTTCTTTTGTAATGAAATTTGGTACTACTAATGTATCAGTAGATACTAAATAATCTTTTTCAATGGCTTCATTATTTAGATTTTTAATAGTAGAAACATTTGTTTCATATTCTTTAGCAAATTCTTCTAAAGTCATTGTTGGATCATACTGAGCAACTTTAGTATAGAATTTTAAATCTTCTTTTTCAACAAAATATGGAATAATATAATTTGTTCCAAGAACAACTGTATTTCTTTCTGTCTGATTAACTCTTTTTAATTCTTCAATTGTAGTATTTGATTCCTTTGAGTAAATTGATAAAGTGTCTCCTGGAACTACTTTATGAATTCTATATAGAATAATCGTATCATCTTGTGGCTGTGTGGTTTCTTTTGGTGTAGTTTCTTCTACTGAATTATCTTCTACATCTGTAGGTACAGTTGTAAAAGTTGCTACTACATTCTTTTTATCATCTTGCTCTAAAACTGTTGTAACTGATGCTAATACTTCGCTATCATCGTCTGATTTTCTAGTAGCTATTCCAATTATTGCTGAACCTACTATTATAGTGGCAAGTGTACCGGCAATTATTCTTTTTTTGATAGAAAAAGAAGGAACTTGTTTGTTATTAGCATTTAATATTGTTAATTTTTTTATAAAGTTTTGTGTTACAGTTATAACACCCAATGTAGTATGAATTGTTCTACTTTTTTTAGTTTTTGGTAGATATCTTCTTTCTGAAATTGACCTTAAATAATCTTCATTGAAAGGCTTAAATTGACTAGTAACTGCTTGACTTTCTTGCTTTATATCTTCATTTGAAGATTGCTTCTTACTTTTTGGCCAAACCATACACATATCTTCATCATCTTTTATTGCCCCAATAGTAGAAGTAGTTCTATCTTCTTGATATGCATTAGTAAACTTTAATCTTTGTTGGTACTTTTTATATTCTACATCATATTTTGCTCTTTTTGCCTTATTTGTTAGCGTATTATAAGCATCTTTAATTTGTTGAAACTTTATTATAAGTTGATTTTGTCTTTTAATGTCATCTGAATGATTTAAGTCTGGATGATATTTTTTAGCCATTTTTCGATATGCTTTTTTTATTTCTATTTCATCAGCATTTGAATTTACTCCTAATAATTTGTAATAATCTACGAATTTACCCATGTAGATTCCCCCTTCTTTTATTGCTGTATGATTATAACACATTTTATGCATTTTGTAAAGTTTTAGTTATGATATTCTATTTATTGCTATATTCTAATTATGTTAATTAATAATTAATTGAAGTTTTTCCATGTTCTTAAGCTACTATTTTCTACTTCTGAAATACCAATTAATTGATTGTCTTCGTTTATAAAAATAACTTTATCTACTATATTATAAATATTTTTTATTTTTTGGCCGGTAAGTACTTTTTTTTCTAATTCTTTGGGTAATTTTATTATTGGATAGTTTAGAGCTTCTTCTATTTTATATAAATGATAATCTCCTTTTTTTAAGTTTTCAAGTGTAGTTGATTGTTCAATAGTAAAATTGCCTTGTTTTGTTCTAATTAAATCTGTCATGGTAGCATAAGTATTCATAGTTGTGGCAATATCTCTAATTAAACTTCTTATATAGCAACCTTTTGAAACTATACATCTAAAAGTAAAACTATTTTGATTTTCTTCAATTATTTCTATTTCTTTTATTGTAACTTCTTTTTTAGGTAAATCTACTGTTTCATTATTTCTAGCATATTCATATAACTTTTTTCCTTTTACTTTTACAGCAGAATATATTGGTACTTCTTGTAAATATTGGCGGGGAAAATTATTAATGGCTTCTTTTATATTTAAGTTTTTTGGAACTATATTAGTTGATAAAACTTTTCCTGTTATATCTAAAGTATCTGTGTTAAATCCTAATAATACTTTTGCGTAGTATTCTTTGTATTCTGCTGTTAGTAATTCAACTATTTTAGTAGCTTTTCCAATAGTAATAAGAAGAACTCCCTCTGCAAGCGGATCTAGAGTACCGGTGTGACCAATACGTTTTATTCCAAAGAAATTGCTTATTTCTTTAACAACATCAAAAGAAGTTACGTTTTTAGGTTTATTTATTACTAAAATGCCACTAAAATTTGTTAAATATTCTTCTAAAGTATAATTATTTTCGGCAATTATTTTTGCAATAAATTTTCCTACATAGCGAATATGCCAAGGTTCATATTTATACCCTGTTATCTTAATTTTTTCTTCTGGATATCTTAAAATAAATCCATAATCTTTTAAATATTTATGGATTTTAGAATACAATTCATTATAAAGTTTTTCATTATCATCTTTTTCTAATACTTTATCATCTACTATTATTGATAAATCTATTGCTAAACCGGAGTGATGTTCACTAGTTTTTGGTTTAGCAACCATTTCATTTGTATAATCTACTCCATATTTTTCTATATAATCATTATATAGAATTTCTTGTTCTTTTATACTTCTATAGGCTGAATCAATTTCAATATTAATATTTTGTTTTTTTAAAAATTCTTTTAATTGTTGATATGCTTTAAAGGTTTCTTCTTCTATTAAAATATTTTCATTATATTGATTTTTTGTTGTAATTAAATTTATTTTTTTTATATAATTATCTTTTAATTTGTTTTCTTTGTTTATTAAAATAGCATAATTCATAAATATCAGTCCTTGGTAATATTATATAATTAGAATTTTTTTTAGACAAGTGAAGAGTTATATATAATAAAAGAATTAGAAATTTGTTTCTAATTCTTCAGTCTTTTTTTCAAAGCGATATTTTTGGGCATTGGGATATTTTTCTTTATCTGTTAATGAAAAGAACTCTTTTATATTCCTAGTCCAACATTGATTTTTAGCATATTGAGCTTGATAAACTACTACTTCACTTAAATCGTTTGAATCTTTAGCAATTGTTATTATTTTATATTCTTTTCCTTTAAAATGACGAAAAACAGTTGCTTTAGTTGGATTTTCTAAGATGGTAATAAATTCTATTTTACTATTATCTTCTCTTATATATTCCATAAATCCTCCTTAAAATAAAGATAATTGATTTGAATCTGGTAAATCTTTTAAAATACCCATTTCTTTCATTTTATCAATTAGTGTTTGTGATACTTTTCCTCTCTTTTGAACATCTTCAATACTTATAAATGTGCCTTTTTCTCTTTCTCTTACTAGGTTTAAAGCAACAGTGTCTCCTAGACCCTCAATTGCATTAAATGGTGGATAAATTTCTGTTTCGCTTGCTGCTTTCCAAACAGTTGCTTCACTTTTATATAAATCTATTGGTAAGAATTTTATTCCACGGGCACTAGCTTCTAGAGCAATTTTTAAACTTTCAGCTTGACCATTTTCTTTATTTGATGCTTCAAAACCTTTTGCTTGAATATCTTCTAGTCTACTTTTAATATCAGAGTAGCCTTTAATCATACTTATAACGTCAACGTCAGTTGCTTTTGATGAATACCATGATGCATAGAAATAAACTGGCATATGAACTTTATACCAAGCAATTCTAAAGGCACTTGTTACATACGCAGCAGCATGTGCTTTTGGGAACATATATTTGATTTTGGCACATGAGTCTATAAACCATTCAGGAATATTAGCAGAACGCATTGTTTCAACATGACTTTTCCATGTTTCTGGATCTTTTGAAGCTTTTCCTTTTCTGACAAATTCCATTATTTTAAAGGCTTTTATAGGAGCAACACCACGATACATTAGATAAACCATTATATCATCACGGCAGCCGATTGTTTCTTTAAAAGGAACAATATTATTTTTTATAAGCTCTTGAGCATTTCCTAACCAAACATCTGTACCGTGTGAAAGACCTGATATTTTTACTAATTCTCCAAATGTAGTTGGTTTAGTATCTTCTACTAGTTTGATTGTAAATGGAGTTCCAAATTCGGGAATACCTAAAGTCCCTGTGTTACACATAATTTGCTCGGTTGTAACTCCTAAAGCTTTAGTAGATGTAAAAATAGACATTGTTTCTTTATCATCTAATGGAACTTTCATAATATCTGTTCCTGATTGAAGTTGGATTAGGCGTAACTGAGTTGGATCAGAATGTCCTAAAATATCTAGTTTCAATAAACATTGGTCAATTGAATGGTAATCAAAATGGGTTGTTCGCCACTCAGCTGTTGCATCTTCGGCTGGGAATTGATATGGTGTAAAATCAAATACTTCTTTATAGTCTGGAACAACTACAATTCCTCCTGGATGTTGTCCTGTTGTTCTTTTTACCCCTGTACAGCCTATTGCTAATCGCTCTATTTCTGCCGTTCTCATATCACCAAGTTGTTTATCTTCACAATAACCTTTTACAAATCCAAAAGCAGTCTTATCGGCCACTGTTCCAATTGTACCGGCACGGAAAACATTATCTTCACCAAATAGTACTTTTGTATAGGCATGGGCACTTGCTTGATTTAAATCTGAAAAGTTTAAATCTATATCGGGAACTTTATCAGCATTAAAACCTAAGAAGGTGGCAAATGGCATATCTTGTCCATCTTTTATTAAAGCAATATTACACTTTGGACACATCTTATCTGGTAGATCAAATCCAGATGAATATTCTGCACCATATGATTTACCATTTTCATCTTCAAAAATACTCATCTTACAGTTTGGACATCTATAATGTGCCGATAAAGGATTTACTTCAGTTATTCCCATCATAGTAGCAACAAAGCTTGAACCAACTGAACCACGTGAACCAACTAAGTATCCTTCATCATTTGAATGTTTTACTAGTCGTTGAGCAATTAAGTAGATTGGATCAAATCCTCCTCCAATAATACCACCCAAGGCCTTTTTTACGGCTTTTTCAAGACTTTTTTCATCAAGCTCTTCTTCAGTGGTTTTTAAAATACGGTTTCTTACTAATTCTTTAACTTTTTCAAAGCCTTCTAAAATAATATCATGTGTTTGTTGATATGCTTGTTTTAGAACTTCTTCATCGGATAAGCCTTGTTCTTGAAGATTTTCTTTTACCGTTTTTAGAACAATATCACCATATAGTTCTGTTGCAATACGTTCTTCAATAGAATATGGTAATGGTTCTCCATACCAATCTTTTGCTTTTGTATAAACCAAATCTGTTACAACTCTTGGACAGTCTAGGTACGTTTTACCATCATCGCTTTTAATTCGTGGTGAAAATGGAATACCACCTGTATCGGGAATAACTTCAACAATTTCAATCATATCTGCTATTTTGTTAGTATTTTCAACGACTATTCGGTATGCTAATTCTTCACCTAAAAATTTAAAATTGTCTAACATTTCATTAGTTGTACGAAGATGATTTGATGGTATTGACGTTATTCCAGATTTGGCAAGTGGATGTCTTCCACCACCTGGAACTTTTTGATTAACAATTATTTCACGGAATATCTTTTCATCTCTTTTAATATGATGAACGTCCCCAGTGGCTACAATTATTTTTCCAGCTTCTTCTGTTACCCTAATTATTTTTTCCATATTAGCCGCTAATTCAACTTCATTAGCAAAATCACCTAATTGAATCATATGATTATAGCATTCTAATGGTTGAACCTCTACATAATCATAAAATCTAATAATATTTGACAATTCATCATCACTTTTAGATTTTGCTTCTGTAAATACTTCGCTTTCATAACATCCACTACCAATTAATAGTCCTTCTCTATGTAAATCTATGACACTGCGAAGAATTCTTGGTGTCTTATATAGATAAGTAGTATTAGCAAGAGAAACTAGTTTGAAAAGATTTTTTAAACCTGTTTTATTTTTTACTAAAATATTTATATGATGAGCTCGACCATATTTATGAATTTCTTCTTTGGTTACCAAAGTATCTAATTGATCTATACGCTCAATATTACGGTTAAATAATTTTTTCATCATTTTATGAAACACTAAAGCTGTTCCTTCAGCATCATAATCTCCTCTGTGATGAGCAGATTCATCCCATGGTACTTCGTAACGTTTTACTAAAGCGGATAAAGAATGTCTAGCGTATGTATTATCCATAGTACGTGATAATTCTAAAGTATCAATAACAGTATTAGTAAATGTTCCTAAATTATATTTCTTATATGCCATTTCAAGAAATGAGACATCAAATTTAGCATTATGAGCAACCATTGGGCAATCACCAAACCATGCTATAAAACGTTTAATTGCATTTTCTTCATTATCTTTACCAGCAAGCATTTCATCCGTTATGTTGGTTACATCAACAATCTTTTGAGGTAGAGGTCTTCCTGGATTAATTAGTTCATCATATTTTTCAATTATTTCACCATTTTTTAATTTCACAGCACCTATTTCAATAATTGAATCTGCACCACCGGCATTAAATCCCGTTGTTTCAAAGTCAAAAACAACATAAGTTTGTTCTAACATTACTTTATCGCTAGGACGAACAACTATATTTACGCTATCGTCAATCATGACAAGCTCAGCACCATAGATAGCTTTAAATGGTTCTTCCCCTTCTTTTAAGTTTTTATTATATGAAGTCACTAAATTAAACACATGAGGAAAGGCTTGAACACCATTATGGTCTGTTATAGCTATCGCCTTATGTTTCCATTTCATAGCTTGTTTTACGAGTGCTTCTTCATTAGAAACACCATCCATTTGGCTCATTACAGTATGACAGTGGAGCTCAACTCGTTTAATGTCAGCTGTATCATTTATAACATTTTCTGCTTTTTCTATTTTAATAATATCTCTAGCATTTAAAACTAATTCTTTAGCAAATTGGTCATTTTTGGTATATCCTCTAATTTTATACCATTGTCCTGATTTTAACTCTTTACATAGTCTTTGATACTCTTCATCATCACGAACAAAAACTTTACAATAAATACTATCTGAATAATCAGTTATTTTTAGAGTAATAATTTTAAAATCAGTTTTTGATGACTCAAAATAATCAGTTCCAAATACAAAGCCTTCAATTACTACGTTATTATCTTCTCCAATAAGGGTTTTAATTTTAATTGGTTCTTCTTTAATACCTCTACCTATTATACTATTTGGGTCTTTTGCTTCGCGATGAAATGTTTTTTCTTTACTATTTATTTGTGGTTGCTCTTCTTTTGGTTGATTAGTTGCAATTGGTGGAATTGTTTCTAAATCTTGCTTTATTTCTTCGAGAATTTTTTCTTCATGATGAATAACAATATCAATGTTAAATTTATATCCCAACATTTTATAAAAAGTATTAATCTTATCAAGGCAAATATTTAATTTATCTCTTTCTATTTCATTTGAAGTGATTAATGTTAAAAATCCGTCTTCAATTTGTAGACAATCTTCATATATTTCCAAAACTCTTAAATCATCTTTTAATGTTTTTAAAAGATATGGATAATAACTTTTATATATTTCTAAATCTATATTTTTAATTTCAAAAATAAAATTTATTTCTGGGGCTTTTTCATCTAATAAAAATTTTTTTTCAACTAGTTCTTGATAAATATCTAGTGGTAGTAAATTATTTTTTTCAATAAAAATGTTCCATAATCCTGTATGTGAATTTATTTTTATTTTAGTTATCTTAGCGTCAGAAAAAAAATGATAATGTTCTTTATCGATTTCTATTTTATCAATTAGTTTTTGTATATTATTGTCCATAAACTTCCCCCTACTAGTACTATATTAAATCTAATTGGTCTTCTTTGAACATATATTTTTTGTATTTTATACAAAAATCAATAAAATCTTCTAGTTTATATTCTTGTAATTTGGCTTCATAAGGATATTTTTCAAGATTAAAGGCTATTTTGTCTCGTGACATATATTGTGGCATTTGTTCTACTGTTATTCCTAAATACATTAACCAATATGGATATGCTTGTCTTTTAATATAAGTTAGTTTTTCATTTCCCATAAAATAGTGACTATTATTGGTTAGACAGGTTGCTAATTCGTTACATATGGCCATTTCAATTATAGCTTCAGCTATTAATTTATCATTACCTTGATATTCTTTCATTTCCTTTTTTAAAACATTAATAATAATATCAACCATTAATTTACGATAATTTTGTTTAGTTAATTTCTTACCTAAAATGATATATATATGGTTATCTTTTTTGATTGTTTCTAAAATATCGAATTCTTCATTTACTAAGAAGACTGTATATTCAGTTAATTCTTCTTTTAAAATCTTTTGAAGATAAATATTTAGTTTTTTATCCCATAATTTTAGGATTTCTAAACGATATTTTTCAGCTTCTTTTTTTAATTTTTGATATTCTTTTGTTTCTAATACTAAGTTATAAATCGTATCATCATTTGGTATATAATTTTTTATATCCTCTAACATTAGCATTTTATCTTTATATGTATAATTATACTCATCTTTATAATTTGTCCATAGTTTTTGTTTTAATTTATGAATTGATTCAGATATGGATGCTCTAAATAGTAAATTCCATATTAAAATATAATCATTAACAATGAATTTTATATTCATATATACACTTCCTTGAATAATTTTAACAATTATATAATATCATAGATATTAAGATATTTACTATAATAAAGTTATTTTTTCATATTTATTAAAAAAAGTTAGGTTTTCCTAACTAAAATTTTTCCAAATAAAGTATGCAGCAATAGAAATCGATACTATTAATAATAAAATGAGAAAAACTTTTAATAAAATTGGCATTTTCTTTTCTTTGAACTCTGTATCAATTTCAAAATCTTCATTTGATAAATCCATACTTTTAGTATAAAAGTCTGTATCTGCCCCAGTTAAACTTTTAGTTTCTTCTTTTGGTTTTAAATCATTGGCAGTTACTTTTTTTATTTCTTCAATTTGATTTTTATCCAAGACTTCTCTTGATAATTCTAAACTTGGATCTGTTTTTTCATCTGCTTCAGGCTCTACTAGTGATGGTGATTCTACTCTATCTAAAATATTTGTGGCCATTAAATCACTTAATAAGTCGACACTGGTTGCTTTATCTATTTCGCCAGCTAAAGTCTTAGAGGTAATAGTATCAATTAGTTCTCTTAATTCTTCTTCCTCTTTTGTTCTAATTTTATTTTTTCTTTCTTTGCGATATTTTTCTAGTTCTTCTTTATTTAAGTTCATAATTATATTGTAATTATTATCTTTTAATTTTCTTTTTTCTTCCTTATCATCTTGCTTACGATTTTTTCTTGCTTCTTCTAAAACTCTATTTATATCATAAATTCTATTTTCTCTATTTTGATATAAAAAATTAAAATCATCTAATTCTTTTTTAAATTTTGGAACTGGTTCTATTGTTCTAAATTCTTTTATTTGATGATATCCTTCTCTTGTAGTAGGATTTTTTACAGCTGTTGTTAAATCAAAAGCATTGGCATTTGTAACATCAGTTATATTAGTATATCTTGCATTATTGCCTAAATTTTCATATAATTCTTTGTTTCTATCTGAACGACTATAATTTTTACTCTCACTAGTGTTAATATATCGATCCATTCTTGTTGGCACGCCAATCACCTTCTTACTATGATAAGTTTATCATAAGTTAAAAAAAAACAAAAGTAAATAATTAAGCTTTACGTAAATGTTTTTATTGGTTATAATTATTTTGGAGGGATATTAATGAAAGTAAAGGTTAATAAAGATGCTTGTATCGGATGTGGCGCATGTGCTGCTATTTGTGATAAAGTTTTTGAAATTAATGATGAAGGATTATCTGTTGTTAAAAATGAAGATGTAAAAAAAGAAGATGAACAAGCTACTAAGGATGCAATAGAATCTTGTCCTACTGGTGCAATTGTTGTTGAAGAATAATTTTTATTATTCTTTTTTTATGTAAAAAAAAGATATATATAATTAATAATTACATATACCTTAAGTTATAAATGAATATTGATTTATTAATATTTTGAATATGATTGTTGACTATTTCTTGTGGCTCCACCACTTTTTTTAGCAGCGGCAGCTGCTGCTTCTGCTTGTCTTCTTCTTTCTTCTTTTATTCTTTCTTTTTCTTTTTCAACGCGTGAGTATTCATCAATTATATCATTAGCTAATTGTTCTATAGCTATTTTAGCATTATTTAGAGCTTCTTCTGGAGAGCTTGAAATGTTATAAATATTCATATTACCAACTGTAAATACATCTGTAAACATTTCTAGCTTACCTCGTAAATCAAAATCAGAGCCCCAGCCTTTTTCTGGATCAATAATGCCTTCTACACTTTTTATATTTGCTTTCCAATCAGCATCAGAAGTTGTTGGTGGCGCTTCAGATGCCGAAAAAAATTTAAATCTTTCCTCTTTTGAGGTTTCATCTTGTAATATAGTAGCGTATGGGCTTTGTGGTAAAGAGTTACTTTTATTTTCAGAGATTGCAGCATATGATGGTGCTAAACTACTGTTTGATATTTTTGAGTTATTATTCTCTGTTGTGGTGTTTGCATCTTTTACTTGCATTATTTTTTATCCTCCTCTAATGATAATATTCTATTTTTAAACTCAACTACATTTTTCTCTAGTTCAAATTCACTTTTTTTATCTTCTTTTTCTTTTTGATTATTTTCATCTTCTTGCTTGTCATCATCAATAGAACCGTCAATTAATTTCTCTTTTTCTTCACGTTTTTTGTCGTAATAAGTTTTACCACCAATTACAGCTGCAGCAGCAGAAGCTACGCCAACCATACCAAGTGTGCTTGATTTATTTATGTTATCAATTTTACCTAGTGATGGCGAAGGAATAGAAAATGTAGAAAATTTGCCAATTGATGATGAGGAATCATTAAGTTCATCTGAAATTGAAGATTCTCCATTTATATTAGAAAGAGGAATATCAGATTGTTCTTTAGATACTTCTGTGGTAACACCAGCTGTTGGAATGCTGAAGTTTTCAGTTTCCTCTATTTCTTCAGTTATAATATCTACTGCTTCAGTATTTAAGTTCATTTCATCATCAAGCGATGGGGTGTTTGTTGTTAACGATTCATCATTAGATACTTCTTCATTATTAATTGTAGGAGGAGAATTAAAATCATTGTTTCCACTACTAGAATGTCTGTCACTACCCGATGGAGAAGTCGGAGTCGGATATATTCCTAGAAAGTTATCTAGAAATCTTTTATTATTTTGATCAGACCATGATCCATCAGAATAATCAGATATTGAATTAATAACACTTCTTAATTTTGAAATTGCTTCTGATGTAGTTAAATCCACTTCATCAAGAGCACTATCCACAGCTGCTGAATCGATGCTAATGGGTACTGAAGGATCCGCTGCAGCATAAGCAATTAAATCTTGCATTTTTAATTTTACATCATTTGCTTTACTTTCAATACTCATACTGCAATTTGTAAATGTCGATTCTACTCCTCCTACTAATGTTTCATCACAGCTTAAATTATGTCCATAATACATTATCATACTTTCACTCCTGTTACTGTTAATTTTTCTATATAGGTCTATCTTACTATTTATTAGTAGTATATCATATATTTATTAGTATATCACATATTATTAAAAACATAAATAATTTGTTTTTTTATCCAAAATAAAGATTATTTTTATTGTTTGTAATTGTAATATATTTTATAATTATTATAGAGGTTGATACTAATGAAATGTCCTAATTGTAAAAAAAAGATGAAAAGAAATTTTTGTATATATTGTGGATATATGAACAATGGTAATTTTATAAATAATAAACCTTTTGTAATTAAAGAAACTGATTTAGAACTTTTTTTAGGAAAAAGATTTGATGTAATTAATAGAAACAAAAACTTATTTACTGTATTTTTTTGGGTCCTTTTTATTTTTGTTTTAATAGATTAATACTTTTAGGTGTTTTGGCATTTTTTTTAGATATTTTTTATTATATATTGTTTTTTATAATAATGAAGATTTTATTTCCATTATTTTCAGATTTTTATATGCCAATTGCTTTTTTTATTAATAGATTATTTTATCTTGCAATGGCTAATTTTATTTGTCTTAGACTTTTAAATCTTAAAATTATGAAAATAAAGAAAAAATATCCTGATAATTATCAAGATATTCTTATAAGAAAATCAGAAGAACATTTTAGTTTTATTCAGTTAATAATTGGTATATTAATTGTTTTATTAATTATTGCAATTATATTTAATCATTTAGGAAATTAATCAAATAAATTTATTTTTCTAAATTGTAAACCTTACTTATTTCTTTTGGGGTTAATTTTCTAAATTCACCAGATTGTAAATCTTTTAAATCAAAAAAAGCAATTTTTTCTCTTTTTAATTTTATAACTTCAAAGCCAACTGCTTTAAACATCTTTTTTATTTGGTGATTTTTTCCTTCAGTAATAGTAATTTGAACAATACTGGTGTTTGTTTTAGCATCAGTTTTTTTTAATTTTACTCTTTTAGCATTTACAACTACTCCTTCTTCTATTTCAATACCAGACTTTAATTTATTAATTTGTTCACCCTTTATAATTCCTTTTAACTTAGCAATATATACTTTTTCTATTTCATATTTTGGATGCATTAATATATTAGCAAAGTTACCATCGTTTGTTAGGATTATAAGTCCTGTTGTATCGTAGTCTAGGCGTCCTACTGGATATATTCTTGTAGTTGTATTAATTAAATCTACAACTGTTTTACGATTTTTTTCATCTTTTGTGGTTGTAACTATACCACGTGGTTTATTTAATAGATAATATTCTTTTGGTTCTTGTGATATTATTGTATTTTCTACTTCTATACAATCTTTATTAGATACTTTAGTACATAATGTTCTTATAATTTGGCCATTTACCTTTACTTTTCCTGCAAGTATCAACTCTTCAGCTTTTCTTCTTGATGCTATTCCTGAGTTTGAAATTACTTTTTGTAAGCGTTCCATATCTTCACCTCTTTTATTTTTTTATATATTCAATTACATACTCACCTGTAAAATTTTCTGGTTTCTTCATGCTTTCTAATATTTCGATTGCTTTATTTGATGTAATATCTGGAAATACTCCCATTTCTATAGCCTCTACAACATTAGCATATGTTGGTTGAAAAAACGGAAAATCTAGTTGTTGTAATGTAAAAATATTATGCATATATGCATCTGCTACACTGTTTATTTTACCATATTTTGTAGAAAAGTGGTGTAAGTATTTAACAACTAGATCAATAGGATATCTTCCTATACGAATATTGTCAATATCACAGAACTCAACTTCTCCCGTTCTGTAATTAATTAAAATATTGTTTCCTTTAATATCACCGTAGGTTATATCCATTGTAGCAAAATATTGTAATACTTTAGCAGTTTGGGATAGAACTTCAAGTTTTTCGTCATAATCAAGCATAGCATCAGTAAATGTAATTGTTGCTACATCATAGGACATTTCATACCCTATAATACTATCATTAACACTAATTGTACTTAATACTTTTATCATATTCTTAGGATTAGTATTATATAAGTAAACTAATTTTTCTAATTTATTACTTGGCATATCAATATAGAGACCTGTTTTTTGATCTATAAATAACTTGTATAATGAATTAGGGTTATCAGTTTTATAAATTGCTCCTTCTCCACCTTGTTTAAAGGCTTCCTTACTTCTAAGGTTAAAATAATCATCAAGTGTTAGTTGCAAGTTAGGAATATGATTGGTGGTTTTATAAATCATATAATCACCTCTATAATTTTTATATTAAATTATCTTTTTATATATTGGATAACATACTCTCCTGTAAATGTTTCTGGGGCTGCCATACTAGCAAAGACCTCTTTTGCTGGTTGTTTAAATTTAGTTGGATAATCTTGCTCGGATAGTTTTCTAATTATCTCTGATTCATATTCAGTTGGATATGCTAATTGTTTAATAGATAATATATTATGCATATATGCATCAGCTCTTCTATCAATTATTCCTGTCTTTGTATAATACCTTGATAAGCAGTATCCTTTAATATCAATTCCGTTTATACCTAAACGAATATTATCGATATCACAAAAAGTTATTTTACCAGTTTTGGTATTTATAAGAATATTGTTGGCTGTTACATCACCATAGGTTATATCTTGACTATCAAAATACATTAAAATATTTCTTGTTTGTTTTAATACCCTTATTAATTGCTTTCTTGATAATTGTAATTCACTCAAACTTTTATCGTCCTTATCATAAGTCATTTCGTAGCCAATTATTCTACCATTATAACTAATTGTTCTAAGTGGTTTTACTAAATATAAAATGTTTCTTCTATAAAGTTCTTCTATTTTTCTTAATTTATTATCACTCATTGAATTTTCTTTTGTTTTTGTTTCTTGAAATAATTTATAGCAAGTATTTGGCTGATCCCCTAGGGTTATTATCGCTTCACCACCTGAACGATATTGTTGATTTAAAACTCTTTGATATTGATCTTTAGTAAAAGCAAGATTTTTTATTGTTTTCACGATACATCACAAGCTTTCTTTTATTTTTTTACATATTCTATTATATATTCGCCAGTAAAATTTTCAGGTTCTCTCATCATTTCTACTATTTGAACTGCTGGATTAAGAAAACATTCTTCAATATCTTCTTCTTTACAATAATTAATATCTATACCTAATGTTTTAAGAGTAAGTAAATTATGCATATATGCATCAGTATTTTCATCAATACCACAAACTTCTTCGTAATTTTGTAAAGCTCTTGGTATTGAGTCAATTGGTAAATTTTCAATACGTATGTTATCTATATCACAAAATTTTACTTTTCCTGTTTGTTTATTAAAAAGAATGTTTCTAAAACTAATATCACCATATGTTATATCTTTAGTTGCAAAATATTGTAATATTTGTTTTACTTCTAAAAGTTTATTTATAACTTCCTGTCGAGATATTTCTCCTGGAAAAAATCTTGATTCATTTTGGTTATATGTCATTTCATAACCAATTAACTTTCCATCACAAGCGATAGTTTTAAGTGGCATTACACATCTTTTTAATCTTAAATTATGAATTCTTAATAATTTTTGAAACTTGTTTTCATTCATAGATATTTCTTTTAAATTTCTATTCATAAAAATTTTATATAAACTTGATGGATTGTTAGTACGACAAATTATAGCTTCTCCTCCACTAGAAAAAAATTGATTATGAATTAACTCATTTAACTGTTTTCTTGAAAAGTTTATATTAGCTAGTCGTTCCATAATGTCACTTCTTTTCTATTAATTAAAATATTTTTATTATTTTCTTTTTTTTACATACTTAACTATGTATTCACCATCATACGTAGTTTTATCTCGTATTTGCTTAAGAATTTCTTCACCTGATTCTTCAAAATAATATCTAAATTCTTCAATACTACAATAGTTTTCATCTAAATCAAATGAATTTAATGTCATCAAGCTATGCATATAAGCATCTGTTTGGGTATCTAGACCACATATCTCATAATATTTTTGTAATTGATTCCCCATTATATCAATTGGTAGGGAAGCAATGCTTATGTTATCAGCATCACAAAATTTTGCTGTATTATTTTTTAGATTAATTAAAATATTTCTAGATGATACATCTCCAAAAATAATGCCTTTACTTGTAAAAAATTCTAGTTGTTGTTTGGTTTGATTAAGAAAATATAATAGTTGATCTATTGATAACTTAAATGGAGGAAACTGTATATCATTTTTATCATAAGTCATTTCATAACCAATTAAATAGCCATCTAAGCTTATAGTAGATAATATATATGGAAAGTATGGTAATGATAGTTTATAAAGCAGTTCTAGCTTTTTTTCTTTGTTTTCGCTCATACCAACAATGTTATTACAATTTGTATAAATTTTATAGACCGAATTTGGGTTATCCGTATGAAAAATAGTTGCTTCAGCACCATAATCAACTCTTGGCTTACTAACTATTCTATATAACTCTTCTTGTGTTAAATTTTTATTTGGAAGTCTTAGCATTTTATTACCTACTTTTTAATATACTTAACTACATATTCTCCATTAAATGTTTGAGGAGTTTCCATACTCTGCAATACATCTTTTGAAGATGAAGTTAAATACTTTAAATAATCTTTTTTAACAAGTTCACTTACAGGGGAAAACATAAATTCCATTTCATCTTTACTAAATTCTAATAGTGTCATTATATTATGCATATAAGCATCTAGAAATGTTTCTTTGCCACCAAGCAATTCATATATCATAGAATTTTTACATCTTCTATCAATAGGATATGGACCAATTTGAATATTATCAATATCACAAAACTTTACTTTGCCAGTTTTTAAAGAAAACAATATGTTTTTTGAATTAACATCGCCATAAATTATATCATGTGTTGCGAAATACTCTAAAATATTTTTACTTTTTTTTAATATTTGGATACGTTCTTCTAGTGGCATTGAAGCTTTAGAAAATGTTATATCACTATTATCATAAGTCATTTCATAACCTATTAATCTTCCGTTGTAAGTTAATGTACTTAATGGTAGTACACTGTGTTCTAGTTGAAGGCTATGTATCCTTTTAATTTTTTCAAGCTTATTATCTGACATTGTAGTAACTCTAAAATTCATTGGTCTATCAGAATAGTTACATTGGTTTTGATTAGATTGCTCAGTATATATTTTAAATAATGTATTTGGTCTAAAGCCGCGACAAATTATTGCTTCTCCTCCATTACTCACTTGATTCATAATGAGCGGCGCTAAACTTTTTAAGTTAATATTTGGTATTGTTTTCATTTTAGTCCCCTTTTTGTTACTTTACCTTTTTATAATCTATGGCATTAGTTCTGGGGGTATATTATACCTAATTTAGTATAAAATGTCAATTTTTAATGTCACAAAAAAAGTCTAATTATTATTAGACTTCATAGTTTAATACTTTTAACTCATCTAAAACAAATTTACCATTTTTACGAATTAATACATCATCAAAATATATCTCTCCGCCACCGAAGTCTTCCCTTTGAATTAAAACCATGTCCCAATGAATGCTTGATTTATTTCCGTTATCACAGTCTGCATAGCATCTTCCTGGTGTAAAATGAAGGCTTCCTAAAATCTTTTCGTCATATAAAATATCGCCCATTGGATATAATATTTTAGGATTAAAACCTAAAGAAAATTCACCAACATATCTTGCCCCTTCATCAGTATCAAAAATTTCATTTAATTTATTATCATCTTCATTACAAGTAGCTTTTATTATTTTGCCGTTTTCAAATGTTAATGAAACATCTGTAAAAATATTACCATTATATGGACAAGGTGTATTATAGGTAATTGTTCCATTGACGCTGTCTTTGATCGGAGCTGTATAAAGTTCTCCATCAGGAATATTTTTATCACCTGTACATGGAATTGCTGGTAGATTCTTAATTGAGAATGTTAAATCAGTTTTAGGAGAGACAATTCTTACCTTATCTGTTTTTTCCATTAATTCTTTTAAAGGTTTTATATCAGCAGCCATTTTAGCATAATCAACAGTCATTACATCTAAAGCAAAATTATTAAAATCAGTAGTTGACATTTTGGCTTTAAATGCATCAACAGGAGAAGGATAATTTAATAATACCCAATCACGTTGATTGATTCTTATATCATTTTCTTTTTCGGTAGCTTTGCCAAGTTTTATTCTAATCTCTTGTGGAACATTTTTTGTTTCATAGTCATTATATGTATAATTTATTGCAATAAATGCATCATAATTATTGACTTCAAATTCTTTTGTTTTTCTAATTAATTCTATTCTTTCATCATTATTTTTTTCAGCTAAAAGACTATTTAGCTTTGGACTATACATATTTAAAACCATGATTGCTTTTACAAGTTGGGCTTCTTTAACTAGCTCTTCTACTAATGGTTCAGCTTCTTTTGTAAAACTTACTAATACTTTACTATTTTCTTTTAATTTTAATGAGTAATTTACAATTGTTTTAGCTAATTTATTTAATTTTTCTGTATTCACATTATCACCTATTCTTTCTAATCTCATAAGATACTATGAAGGAGTGAGATTATGTATCCTCACAAATATATTATACCAAAAAATTATAATACTATGTACAGAAATTCGCAGTTATACCCAGAAAATGATGAAAGATTCTTTTTAACACCTTTTTTAGTAGGTGGTTTAGCTGGTACAGCATTAGGATATGGAATTGCTAATAATAATCAATTAAATAATAATAATTGCTGTGGTAATTTTTACCCTGTACCTATGCCAGTTCCAATATATCAAATGCCATATTCTCAAACAAATTTTGCACCAACGCCAAACTATTCTGTTCAATCTACATCTCCAAGTAGTTTTTCTAATTTTGGTAATAATAATTTTTATTAAAAGTCGAAAGACTTTTTTTATTTTAAAGGTAAGCTTATGGAAACGGTAGTTCCAACATTTTGAGTTGATAAATATTTAATAGTTCCATTATGCTTTTCAATTATTTCAGTTGATAATACTACTCCTAAGCCATTACCATTTGATTTTGTTGTATAAAATATTTTATTCATATTTTCAAGTGTTTTTTTATTCATACCAATACCATTATCAGTTATTTCTATTTTTATAATTCGTTTATATTTTTTTACAGTTATTATAACTTCTAAGGGAATATTTTCTTTTTTTGCTTCTAGGGAATTTTTTAAAATATTTACAAAGACTTGTTTTAGTCTATTATAGTCTGCATTTATATATATTTCATTTGAAATATTTAAAAAAATTGATGCTGCTTCTTTTTTAAATAAAGGATTTAGTGTGTCAATTATTTCCGTTAATAATAATTCTAAGTCTAATTCTTCTTTATTTAAGTCTGTTAATTTTCCAAGAGTTGAAAAATCATTTATAACTGACAATGAACGATTTAGTTCATTAGATATTATTGGAAGATATTTTTTTGCTTGGCTATAACCTTTACTATTTATTATTTCTAAATAGCCTTTACAAACAGTTATTGGATTTTTCAATTCATGAGTTAGTTTAGATAATGATTCATATAAATATTGTTGTTTTTTCCTTTCTTTTAAAATATTATTTAAATTAATAATCTCTTCACCTTTTTTAAATAAAGAAAGACTTATATATGTAAATATTATAAAAATACTTAGAGTTGTTATTATATGAAGTATATTAACAAAAATTGGTTGTTTATAATCAAAAAAGAAAAAGATAAAAAATGCTATAATAAATGATTTTAAGCTTATAAAAATATTTATAATATTTGCTTCTCTATTTTTAGTTTTTGATATAAATATATAACTAATATAGTAGATTAAGTATTCTACTACAATTATTAATTTAGGGATATTGGTATATAAGCTTATAAAATAACCTATTAATAAGGAGAGGATTATAGCTGTAAATTTCTTTTTTCTTATGAATGCTATAAGTAATGGAATATTATAAAAAAGAGTTATATATAAAGTTTTATCATTAATATATTTAACCATTAAAAATACTGATGAAAGAAGGGCAAAATCTAAAAATAGATTTTTTTCTTTTAAATCCATATTATTCATATAGGCTACATATATTAAATAAATTAAGAGAGGATAAGTTAAAAAGATACTTAACAAAACTATGTTTTCAATTATGGACATAATATGCACCTCAATTTTATAATATATAATAATATTGTCAAATTTTGTCGAAATATGAAAAAATGACGTATTTTGTCACTTTTTCTTTAATTATTTTTGTTTATCGTACATTAAACCTTTATAATACTTCCATGAAATTATTTTATGAGCAATTTCGTTAATTAATTTTTCACTGATTATTCCATCATCAACAGCTTTTGTGATATCATTAAAGCTTTGTTCATAGTCTGTAGTAATAATAATATCATTTCCCGCTAATAGGGCTTTAACCGCAACATTTTCGATAGATGATACTGCATTCATTGATAAATCATCCGTCATCGTTATTCCTGTAAATGCTAAATCTGCTACTAGAAAATTATGAACATTAGCTGAAAGTGAGGCTGGATTGTTTTGGTCAAGACTTTGAACAATATTATGATTTACTAAAATAGCTTCAGCATTACTTTTAATTCCTGCTTCAAATGGTGGCAAATCATTTTCTCTAATTTCATCTAAAGTTCTTGTATCGACAACTTTTCCTTTATGAGAATCTTCATTATTGCTATATCCTGGAAAGTGTTTTAAAACATATGAAACCGAATTATTAGTCTTACTTGCTTCAATCACAGTTTTGGCATATGTTGATGTTAGGCTCGCATTTTCTCCTAGTGTTCTGTTATATATATAATCTGTAGAATTGGTAGAAACATCTACTGATGGTGCTAAATTTACATTTATACCTAATTTTTCTAAAAATGCGCTTTTTCTTTTTGTATCTTCTCTTATTAAATCAAATCCACCTTGTAAATATAATTGTCGAGGAGATAAAAATTCTGTTTCGATAAGCTTTTTATTGCTACTAATTCTAATGACGTCGCCGCCTTCTTCATCTACTGCTGTAAGTAATGATATTTTAGACATTTTTTGCAATGAATTCATCATATTTTGGACTTCTTCGGTTGTTTTATCTTTAAAATCTTTTTCAAAAAATATAAAACCACCTATTTTATAATCATTAATTATTTGTTTAATATTAGTATCATCTGGATATTTAACTAATAGAATTTGGCCAATTTTTTCTTCAAGTGTCATCTCTTGTAATTTTTTGTTTGCTAAATCTTTAAATTTATCAAATATACTATCAGTAGTTCTAATTGCTGTATCTTCTTCATCTTGTGAAACTGGTGTAATATTTAAGAGATTAACATTTTCATCTAAAAGGCCAGTATATTCAATTACTAGATTATCTCCTGGTAAAAATGTATTGTTTTTTAAATTAAGTGTATAAATTAAATTATTATTGTCACGAATAGTTAATGTTTTGGAATTACTATTTATTACTGTAGCATTAAGAAAATTTGGTGTTTGTTTTTCTTTATTTGGAAATAAAAATAAAGTAAATGCAATTATAAAGATAGAAATTATAAGTATATATCTTTTTTTATTAATATAGATCACCTACCATTATAAGTCTATTTTATAATTATTTTTTTATGATAAAGATTTATATAAAAAAGACAAATAAATTTAGATTTATTTGTCTTTTTATTTAATTTCATCTATATATTTTTTTAATTGTTTAGATTCATGTCCAAGAATTATTTTTAATTGATTATCTATTTCTACTATTCCTTTTGCTCCTAATTTTTGAATTGCTTCTTTATTAGCTTTACTAACATCTTTTAAAGTAACTTTAAATCTTGATAAATTAGTTTCGGTAGAAATTATATTTTCTTTTCCACCTAAAAATTCAACTAATTTATTAAAATCTAAATTGGCCCCCTTCTTATTAGCTTTTAAAATAGCTAATAAAATTATGACTAATATTATTCCTATAATTAAATATTCCATTCTATCACCAATATAATTATATAACAGTTAAAAAAAAAAATAAAGAGATTAATTTTTTTAGAAGAACATATAATTATATAGGTATTTATAAACACATAAAATTACGTTTTGAATACTCTATATTAGAAGTAGATAAAGAGGTGGAGTCTATGAAAAATAATCATTGTATTAGAAATTTACTTAAATTGATCTGTTTATTACAAGAAAATTCAATAAATACTGGTTGTTTAGAAGATGGTTGTAGTAAACCTTATTTAGGTCCTAATATTAATAATGCTTGTTATAATACACGGATTATTACCTTATATAACAAAAATGGTACTCTACTAAATAGTAATTATGAAAATAATGGTGAGATAAAAAATAGTTCCTTTTTTAGAGTTGAAAAAGTATTTGATGATGCAATTGTACTTAGAATACTAGATAAAAATAATGATAATTATATTGCCACTAATAATTTTATTACAGTTAATTTAAAATGTATTTGTGCTATTAAATGTATAAAAGATGTAGTAATTGAAAATTTATAGAAAGGAGGTTTTTTAAATGTGTGATAAAAATAATGAAAAAGATTGTGGATGTTTAAATGATTTATTAAGAAAAATACTAATTTTACAAAAGCAAGATTTTGATAATACTTGTCATACTACAAGTTGTGATAAACCTTATTTAGGTCCAATATGTAATAGTGTTTGTTATAATACAAGACCATTAATGCTTTATAATTGTTGTACTGGAGAACCTTGGAGTTTTCCTTATACAGTAAATGGATTGACTAATCAATCAACTGTATTTAGAATTGAAGCGCTAGATGATTGTTGTGCAACATTTAGAATATTATATTTGAATGAGAATAAAAATTATGTAGGAACAAGTGAGTTTTTTACAATTGATTTAAATTGTGTTGGTGCAATTAAATGTCTTCCTGATATATTTGTAGAATTATGCTAATAAATAAAAAAGGTTGTATTTTAATAAAGTACAATCTTTTTATTTAAAATCTTTTTTTATAGTTATATTAAGAATTTCTGAAATTGGGATTGTTTCATTATCTAAAGTTATTAAATTATTTTTTGTTTTAGCTATAAGACTTGTTTGATAGGTTTTTGATTTGGTATTTATTTCTAAGGGAATATTGTAAGAATAACCAATTCCATTAAAAATTTCATCTAATATATTATTAATATCTTTAGATATTTCGGTACTTTGAATAGTTGGTTGCTCTTCTTTTGTGTCGTCTATTTTAAAGCAACATACTTTTTTATTATTATTAATTGGTTTTGATATATTATTTTGAAAAACTTTTGGTAATTTTTTCATATTTTATCTCCTTTTTTATATTTTATGAAAATTGGAAATAAAACTTGAGTAATTTTAACATAATAAAAATGAAAGGTTATGATAATATGAAGCAAATGACAAATGAAAAAATAAATTTTAAAATAGTTATTTTTATATTATTAATGGCATTAATAAGTATTATTACAATATATAGTTCTCTAACTTATACATCAGCAAGTTTAGGTAATTTGGCTTTAAAGCAGTTTGTTTGGTATATAATTGGGAGTATTTTAGTACTAATTATGTTAAAAATTAAAAATAATTTTTTATATCAACATGCGTGGTTTTTATATATTTTAGGAAATTTATTGTTAATTGGATTATTGTTTTTTGGAACTCCAATTAATAATAGCAAATGTTGGTTTGTTATTCCTGGTGTTGGAAGTATTCAGCCAAGTGAATTTATGAAAATATTTATTATGTTGGTACTAGCAATAATGATTCATAATTTTAGGTCTGATTATGATAGTCCTAGTATGCTAGATGAATTTTTATTTATATTAAAAACTTTTATTATAGTAATTATTCCGTCATTATTAACTTTTTTACAGCCCGATACAGGCGCAGTTATAATATATTTTATAATTTATTTAATGATGATGATAGTCTCAGGTATTAGAATTAGATGGTTTGTAATAGCTTTTTTGATAGTGCTAAGTGTTTTTGGTAGTATTTTAAGTATTTACTTTTTTAAAAAAGAACTTTTTATTGATATGTTTGGAACATCAATTTTTTATCGATTAGATAGATTATTTGCGTGGAAAGATGGGACTGGTTTACAACTTGAAAATGCTTTAGCTGCTATTGGTTCAGCAGGATTTTTTGGACATGGATTTAATAAAACACCTATATATTTTCCTGAATCGTCTACTGATTTTATATTTGCAGTTTTTGCATCTAATTTTGGATTATTGGGAGTTATGATTTTATTAATAATAATTATGGGATTTGATCTTAATTTAATTAAACTTGCTAAAAGAAAAATTAATGATACTGATAAATATATTTTAGCAGGAATTATTGGGATGCTATTATTTCAGCAAATACAAAATATTGGGATGACTGTCGGTTTACTTCCTATTACTGGTATTACACTGCCATTTATTTCTTATGGAGGATCTAGTTTACTTTCATATATGCTAGTAGTTGGAATAATATTAAATATTGCAAAGGAAAAAGTAAAAAAATATAAATTTAAATAAATTATTTTATTTCTAAAAAAAAGAAGGACTAAGCTAAAGTTCCTTCTTTTTCATATTTTTCTTTATATGCTTCATATCCGTCATTTAAAACTTTTGATAACTGAGTTTGTTTTTCTGTTTCATATCCCATATATAATACTTCTGCTATTTGATTATGGTCAAAAGCGCAAGATACATTACTATCTAATATTCCTTCTGGATATAAACAACCACCATATTCATACATTTTTCTATCCGGCTTTACGGCTTTTCCTTCTTTTATTTGAACATTGGTTGGAAAGATGCAATAACTTGTTATCATAACTTCTTTTGTTCCACCATTTAACATTACTACTGTACCAATTGGTAAGAATCTGTTTTTCATAATTTCACTCCTTTACTTGGCTTATTTATTATGAATTTGTTTTAAATTTCATCGCCTAGTGTATCACTATAGAAACTTGGTCGCTCATAATCAAGTGTTTCAGTGTCATTTTCGGATAAATTTGTGTTAGTTTCATCACCTGTCCATTCATCAGCAATTAAATCACTATCTGCTGGACTGAATTCTTCAAACTCGCTATCATCCATAAATTCATCATCATCACTATTTTCATTATTCTTCTTGTTGTCTATATATATCTTAGCACCTACACCGGCTGCTGCTACTAAACCAAGTCCTGCAAGAATTGGAATTGGATTAGTTCCATTTTTAGTAATATTTTGTGTTGTGGAATCTTCTGAAGCTAATGGAATTGTATAAATACTATCTTCATCTTCAAGATCATCTAATTCATCATCCTTTAGCAATTCATCCTCGTCAGATAACTCATCATCTAGTACTTCATCAGTTATATTTTCTTCTGATTGACCATTGTCTGATGGTCCCCAAGATCCACCGCCATTGCTTCCTCCATTACTTCCGCCATTATTACCACCATCATTGTTTTGATTTCCATCGCCAACACCTGTTATAATTTCTTCTTCTATTGGATCTTCTGAAGGAGCTAATGTTGGAAATTCTGTAACTGGAGGCTCATTTGGATCGACTGTTGATGGATCAGTAATTGTATCTGGTGGTGTGCCGCCTCCGCCGCCACCGTCGCCTCCTCCACTTGGACCAGGTCCAGGAACAGGAGTAGTATCCGGTGGTAATGTATCTATAGGTGGTGTTGTTATTGGTGGCGTTTCAGAACCATTAAGAACTGAATTTGCATATAAACCAACTCCAGCAAGTCCTGCTGCTCTTAAGGCTGCTTCTTTTACTGCTGCCTTTCTGATTAATTTTTCTCCGCCTTCTTGATGCGTTTCTTGTACAACTTCTTTTAATCCTCTTGAAACTCCTTCATCTAATAGTGCTTCTTTTCCTAATCTTCTTGCTTTTAATGTTTCAAAAATATTCCATTTATTGTTTGCCTTCTTTGTTGCCTCTTTCATTATATCATCTGTAATAAAATCAACGCCTCGTTTTTTAGCAATTTGTTCTGCATATATTTGTGCTAATTCCTCACGACCTCTTGCAACATATGCTTTATTTCTTTTAAATGGATGAAGAATTCCTCCAGCTTCATCCTTCATATATTTCATTCTTTCTCTTCTTGTTATCCAAGTTTCACCAAAAGCATCTTTTACATCAGTCTTAAAGTTTCCTTTTCTATTTGCATACCACTTTTCCCTAAGATTTCTACTACTAGCAGTTTCATCCCATTCAGATTTTAAACCAGTAGATAAATCAGCCTCATCAACGGTTACTTTAATTTTTCCTTTTTCATCTATAGTTGCAGTAGTTTTAGTATGTTCTTTTAAGTCATATTCTTCAAATTTAGTTTTCTTAGTATTTTTTTTCAAATCGTTTATATCTGTTATTTCTCTTCTTACATTTCCGTTATCAAGTGTTGAACTTTCAATATTTTTAATTTTTCCATCTGGTGTTTTAGTTCTAGTTGTAAAATTATGTTCATCTATTTGATTTCTTGTAATGAATGTTTGTTTATTATCTGGTGAGGTAATTGTAGTATTAGTTTTAGTAACAGTTTTACCATTTACTGTTGATGTTGATATTTCGTCAACCTTTGTTATAGTTTGACCATTTGGCAAATCAGTTTTTGTGGTTACCTTTTCTATACCATTAACTTTTTCTGTTTTTACATTTTTCGTTATATGACTTCCGTCAGTTTGATCAATATCAATTTTTACTGAACCATCTGGTTGTGGTGTTT
>CALVIF010000011.1 GCA_944329395.1 uncultured Bacilli bacterium
ATAATTTTATCATCTTCATTAACAACATTATCAACTTTTACTAAATCATCAATTTTACAATCAGCAAATAACCTTAAATCTACACCTTTTAAAAAAACAATATTTCCCTCAAATCCAACTATTTTAAAGACAACATCATGCTTATAAGAAATTCTAGTTACCAAATCACCCAATTTAAAATTCATAAGAACCATCTCCAATTAATCTTATGAAAAAAAAATTATTATAGAACAAAAAAAGATGCCATAGCATCTAGATTAATTTAAATAACAAAAAAATTAATGTTGAAAAAGATTATTTGCAATATCAACAAATACTTTAACATCAAGTTCTTCAGCTCTAACACTTAAATCATAGCCATATTTTGAAAGAACGTTTAATATAATGTCTAAATCATAATCCTTTAAATTATTTTTTATATTTTTACGTTTATATTTAAAACTATCACGCACAATTTTTTGAAAAAATTCTATATCACAAACATCCAACTTTTCTTGTTTTTCAGAAAACGAAATAACCACACTATCAACATTAGGAACAGGAACAAATTCATTTCTAGAAACAAAAAATTCTCTTCTAACATCAAAAAAATATTGCAATAAAACTGAAATTGATCCATACTCTCTACAACCATAAGGACTAGAAAATCTGTCCCCAACTTCTTTTTGAACCATCATTACAATTTTTTTAAATCTTAAGCCACTATTAATTAACTTCAAAATTATCGGTGTTGTTACATAGTATGGAACATTACTAACAAAATACAAATTATCATAATTAAATTTTGCTACATCACTACATAAATCAGACTTTAAAAAATCTTGAAATATTAAAAAAATATTATTAAAGTCTCCAACTCTTTTACTTAATTCATCTTTTAAGTCCTCATCAATTTCATAAGCCAAAACATTATCAGCTACTTTTGCTAATTCTCTAGTCATTATAGCACCACCAGGTCCAACCTCTATTACTAAAGAGTTACATTCAATTTGCGCAACATCAACAATTTTTTTTACAATATAAGTATCTTTTAAAAAGTTTTGCCCAAACTTTTTTTTAAATTTAACATCATATTTTTCCACTAAATCACCTTAAAAAATTATATTATCATTAATAATACCAGTATTTAATATATAAAATAACAAAATATTTTAAATTATTTCCAATTCATCATCAATTTTCTTTACAAATCTATATTTAAAAAATTTCAAAATCGCAAAAACAAATATAAATAAAGATGGTAAAAAAACAATAAACATAAAACCAGAAGATGTCAATAAAAAGTTCCTAATATAACCTAATTTAGGAATTTTCAAAATTACTTTTCCATAAATACTATCTTCACTTACAATTGAAGAATCCTCTACATTATTATTATCACCTTTTGTTCTAAAAATATAATTTCCTGAACGAGATAATTGCCTTCCAACAATTCTATGCGTAACAGTAAGTCCCGGATAGGAAGGATCATTTGAAGAAAAAGTAATTATATCTCCTACTTCCAAATCAAGACCATCATACCTCTTAACAACAATAGCATCATTAACCATAATTGTTGGAACCATACTAGGAGATATAATAACATATGCATTAAATAAAGGTAATTTATTATTTCCTCGCTTAAAATTATAAAATAAGTCGCCAAAATATACAATCATAAATGAACCAAAAATTATAAAAAATATAAATACAGCATATAAAAAAGACTTTGCAATAAAATGACACATATACCGTATATTACTTAATGTTGCATGTTCTTGATGAAAATGAATATATCTAGATTTTATTTTCATTTTACTGCCTCCTAATCTTAAAATTATTATAATACTTAAACAATAAAAAAAAATAATTTATTTAAAACTTTAAAAAACTTTACACATTATTACAAGTTTTATAATCCAATAAATATGTTTACCAAAATATTAAAATAATAAAATATAGATATTTTTATTTAAAACAAAAAAGACTAATTACTTAGCCTTAGCATAAATATTTATTTCAATTCCAAAACTTTGAAGAAAATCTGGACTAATAATAGTTCCATCAGAAAGCCACATACGCAATCTATAATTATGAGAAACAGATTCTTTATTTGAAACATTAGTAATTATTTTTGCCTGTGATGGAGCACCAAAAAAAGATTTATCACTTAATTTATCAAAAGCTGTAGGCTCTATAACAGGAACATATGATCCGCTTTCCTGTTTTTCAAGATAAACAATTACATTTTCTGGTAAAGCTGTTGTAAATTCCTTATCAATTTCAAGTGCAATCTCATAATCAATAGATTCAGAATTTCCTAAATTTACTTTAACCGTAAAATCATAAAACTGTCCTTCATCATTATTAATTCTTCCAACATCATTAGAAATAGGTAGCATATTATTAAGAAAAAATATATCACTATTTTCAGCATATGTCATAACAACAGAACCTGAATCAAAAAACACTTCTTTTTTATTCCTTTCAAAATTTATAAATAAAACAAATGCTAATGCAATTAAAGTTAAAACCATAACACTTAATACACACAATAAAACCTTAATTTTATTCGACACTAATTTATTACTACTACTCATTTTTCCTCCTAAGAAATAACATTTACACTAAGTTTACCAGTAAATTTTTTTTCATAATCATCAATCACATACGTATCAGACAACCACATTCGTAATTTAAAATTTTGCTTTTCACCAGGAGAAATTACACCAGAAAACAAAACTCTTTTTTCGGGTTGATTTAATAAAACTCGCAAATCACTATACGACAAAGATTTATTACCAGTAAATTTAGAAATTCCCATATCATTTCCATCAGTTAAATACAATTTAACATAGTTATATTTAAACACATTACTGCTTGTTACATCAAATAAATAAATTTCATATTTAACTTTTTCTTTTGAACTTTCGCTTAACTCAATAGTAAAATCAGTATATCCAATTATACCTTTTTCAATTTTTTTTACATCAAGACTCTTAGCACTTAAATCAGTAATAGGTAATTTAGCTAAAAGTTCTACTTCGTTTTTTCCATAAAATTTTAAATTACCACTTTTATCTTTTAATAATAAAGACATACAGTTTATTAAAATAAAAATTAAAAAAACCACAAGTAAAAAAATCAAACCATAATGATTAAAGTTTTTATTTTTATTTTTAATTTTATTCATTAAATCAATCCCTAATCAAAAAATATTACTATACAATAATTCAAGATTAGCATAAATTTTACTTTAAGTCAAATAAACTTAATGCATTACTAGTAGTAGTATTTTCAACATACTTAAGAGGAACACCACATATTTCACTAATTTTTTTAGCAATCAAAGGTATGTATTTAGAACTATTTTTTTGACCTCTAAAAGGAACTGGTGTTAAATATGGACTATCAGTTTCAAGTATTATATTATTAATTCCAATTGAACTAACCACACAATCTAACTTAGAATTTTGAAAAGTAACAACGCCACCTATTCCTAATTTATAACCCATTGAAATATATATTTCTGCTGTTTCTAAGCTTCCACTAAAGCAATGAATAACACCTGTTAAATTATATTCTTTTAAAATATTAATTGTATCTAACGTCGCATCCCTACTATGAATAACAACTGGCAAATTTAATTCAGTAGCAATATCTAACTGCTTTCTAAATAAACTTATTTGTTTATCACGATTATCTTTTGTAAAATGATAATCCAAACCAATTTCACCAACTCCAACAACCTTATTATACATAAGTTTTTCTTTTAAAATTAACAAATCTTTATCTGTAATAATATTAGCTTCTGATGGATGAAAACCCAGAGTCAAATAAACACATTCATATTTTTTAGAAATATCAATAGCTTCATCAAATGAATTTAAAGTACATCCTGACACAATAATTTTTAAAACATTATTTTTAATATTATCTTTTATAACTGTATTTATATCATCATAATCATCAGTTGATAAATGACAATGCGTATCAATATACATACAAATACCTCCAAAAAACAAATTAATGACAATTTTTCCATCTATATATTTTAATTTTTACATAATAATAAACAATACAACAAAAATATAAAATATCAATAATATTAGCATACTTCAAAATTGAAAAAAGCACTAATCCCCCAATAAATATAAAAAATATATCAACCCCAAATTTTTTTAGTAACCTATTAGTCATATAAATCTCCCTTATCAATATAATTTATACAGCCAACTTCCTTACAACATAATTAAATATATCATAAAAAAAGAAAGATTCTATACAATTCTTTCTTTATTTCTTTATTTATTAATATATAGACAATAATTTTACATTAACAAAGAGTTGATAAAATTTTTTCCTTATCTAATCTTTGAAATAAAATTGTTGGTTCATTTAAACAATAGTTATTATCATCTAAATAACTAAAGCTAGTCACATTATTATTTAATTGATTTAATATTTTTTCACTAGTATTATTCATAAATGGTTCTAATAAAACAGCTGAAACTCTTATTGCCTCTAATAAATTATAAATTACCATTTCAAGCCTATCTCTAGAACTTTCATCTTTAGCAAGCACCCAAGGCATTGTATCATCAATATATTTATTACTAGCACGCAATACATTAAATATTTCACTTAAAGCATCACTGACTAAGTATTTTTCCATTTTTTCTTCCACTCTCAAATTTAACTGATTAATTAAATCAATAAACTGATTATCAACTTCACAATATATATTTTTATTATGAATAATACCATTAAAATACTTATTTCCCATTGAAATTGTTCTTTGAACCAAATTACCTAAAACGTTAGCAAGATCACCATTAATTTTTTCAATCAAAAGTTCATAAGTAAGATTTCCATCATTTGCATATGGAATTTCATGTAGTAGATAATATCTAATAGCATCCAAACCAAATTTTTCAACTAAATCATCAGCATATATAGCATTACCTCTAGATTTACCTATTTTATCATTATTAGTCAATAACCAAGGATGACCAAAAATTTTCTTTGGTAATTCTAAACCTAATGACCATAAAAAACAAGGCCAATATATTGAATGAAATCTAACTATATCTTTTCCGATAATCTGTACATCAGCAGGCCATAATTTATAAAATTGTTCAGAGCACTCATCAACATCATAACCAATATTAGTAATATAATTAGTTAATGCGTCAAGCCAAACATAAACAACATGTTTATTATCAAAAGAAACAGGAATTCCCCACTTAATAGACGTTCTTGAAACGCATAAATCTTGTAAACCAGGCTTAATAAAATTATTAATCATTTCATTTTTCCTAGAAGTTGGCAAAATAAAATCAGGATTATCTTCAAAAAATTTTTCTAATTTTTTTTGATATTTTGATAACTTAAAGAAATATGCTTCCTCACTAAATATTTTTACTTCACGTCCACAATCAGGACACTTACCATCAACTAACTGTGTTTCAGTCCAAAATGATTCGCAAGGAGTACAATAAAGTCCTTTATATTCACCTTTATAAATATCCCCATTTTCATACATTTTCTTAAATATATGCTGAACAACTTCCTTATGATGATTATCAGTTGTTCTCACAAACTTATCATAGCTTACATCCATTAAATCCCATATTCTCTTTATCTCAGCTGCAACAGTATCAACATATTCTTGTGGACTAACACCAGCTTGATTAGCCTTTTCCTCAATTTTTACTCCATGCTCATCAGTTCCGGTTTGAAAATAAACATCATACCCTCTTTGTCTCTTATAACGTGCTATTGCATCAGCCAAAACTGCCTCATATGTATTACCAATATGAGGTTTGCCAGATGTATAGGCAATTGCAGTTGTAATATAAAACTTTTCTTTCATAATAAAACCTCCAAAAATAAAAAAAAAATTATAAATATAAGGACGAAATTATCGCGGTACCACCTTACTTTATAATAATTTATAATTATCATACACTTAAATAGTTAACGCCTACATACGACTACATCTAAAACTCAACATAGCAGTTCAAAAGCCATATTCTAAAAAAAACCATCCTCTATTCCACCACCAAGAGGTCTCTTTAATAGCTAAATTTTTAGAACTCTTCATCACAACATTTAAGATATTTTTGATTATATCACAAGTAAATTTATTCTTCAATATGTTTTCCAAGAAATTGAGCAATTATATTAACCAATTTTTCATCCATCGGACTAATATCATTATTATCAGATATTACCAAAACTAGTCCCAAAACATCACCACTCATAATTATTGGATGAATTACATAAGATAAAGTTTCTTTAACATTATCTAATAATTCTATAGGATATTTTGCCGTCTCAATAATATACCTTCTATCATTCATTATATTTTCTAAAAAACATGATATATTTCTATCAACATACTTTTTTTTCAAAGATCCAGCACCAGCAATAAATTTATCTCTATCAGTAATTAAAACTGTTTTATTAATATTATTATTAATTATTTCAACTAAATCCTTAGCTAAATCAATCATATCGGACATTTTAGAAAATTTTTTTAATGCAATCATTTCACTATCAACAAAAATTTCTAATGCTTCTCCATCGCGAATTCTTAGAGTACGTCGAATTTCTTTTGGAATAACAATTCGTCCTAAATCATCCACTCTTCTAACAACACCAGTTGATTTCATAAAATTATTCCTCACTTTCTTCATACTTATATTTTTCCAAGAATTCATTAATTTATACCAAAATTTACCTCTCAATAATATTATAAACAAAATTTCCAAAATATACCTTGGTAAATATTTCCATATATAATATAAAAAAAATAGCATTATATTGCTATTTTTCTTAATTAAAAATTCTAGAATTATTTAAAGTAAAAAGATAGTGTTCTCCCTGTTCTTTAATACCATTTATCAAAATCGTATCTTTAACTAAAATTTTAAAATCTACATTTTCTAATAATTGTTTTTGATATAAACCATTAATAAACTTACTAGCTTCATCAATTATTTTCTTTTTTACCAAAAGATCAATATTATCAGAAAATAAACAATCTACACCATCAAATATATTTTTTTCGACATACATTTTAATAGTACTCTTTAAAATTTTTTTTATTTGTTTATTAATATTAACAAAATCTTTCTTTGTTAATTTAAATATTTCTATATCACTATTTATTTCAAAACTATTAATTTTTTCATTTAATAAATTAATTCTAATATCTTTTAATTGACTACAACTTTCAACTAAATTATTTCTATATTTTTCCATCATATCATCAAGATTTTTTGTATTTAAAATTATTTTATTTTTTTTTGCCAAATCTAAAAATTTGTTTTTTATTAAATCCATAGAATCAAGAGGTGGTTTTTTTAATAATGACATAATATCTTCATTAACCAACACATTAGTATTATTTTTTACATTCTCAATTAATGCGTTTTTATAATTATTAAAATGCATTTCCTTTAATTTTTCTACTGTATCATTCATTTTTTACCTCCTAATACAATAAATTAAACAAATAATTAATAACTTAGTCAATATTATTTTTAAATTTATTTAAAATTTTTTCTAATAATTCTACAAAGTAATAAACAGGATGTTTTTCTAACTTAACAATATCAAGCACAATTATTAAATCATTATTACGAGTAATAAATCTAAACATATTAGTAACATAAAATGCATCCATAAAAATATTTTCTGAACCAACTTTTTTATAAATTTCTTCAGGTAAATATATTTCAATTGAATTCTTTGTTTGTCTAACTTTTTTAATATTTAATTTTTGTGCAAGTTTTTCAAACCATTCTTCATACATATAAATAATTAAATTCTCGTTTAAACGTCCAAATCTATCTTCAAGTTCATTTTTTACTAAATTAAATTTTTCATATGAATCAATTTCATTGATTTTACGATGAATTTCTATTTTTAAATCATCCTCATAAACATAAATATCATCAATATGAGTATTAACATTGATAAGTGGCATAGAATCTTTTTGAGAAATGTTCTCCTCATTACTATCTAAATTTTTTCTAATATTTACTTCATCATTAAGCATTTTTAAATATAAATCAATTCCAACAGAATCGATAAACCCAGCCTGTTCACTACCAAGAATATCTCCAGCTCCACGAATTGATAAATCGCGAGTTGCAATTGAAAAACCACTTCCAAGTTCTGTAAATTCCTTTATAACATTAAGCCTTTTAACAGCATTTGTTGTCAATATTTTTGAAGGATTATACATCAGATATGCATAAGCAAATCTATCACTTCGACCAACTCTTCCACGAATTTGATATAGTTGACTCAATCCAAAACAATCAGCATCAATTATTATTAATGTATTAACATTGGGAATATCAATTCCTGTCTCAATAATTGTGGTACATACCAAAACATCATATTTATGATCAACAAAATCTACAATACGGTTTTCTAAATCATTTTTAGTCATTTGACCATGAGCAATAACCACCCGTGCTTCCGGAACTAAATTACTTATTTTTAATTGTTCTTCTTCAATTGACTGAACATAATTATATAAAATAAACACCTGTCCATTTCGACTCAATTCTTTATAAATAGCATCACGAATAATTTGCAAGTTTTCCTCTACAACATAAGTTTGAACAGGATAACGATTAACAGGTGGCGTTTCAATTAAAGACAAACTTCTAATTCCTACTAAAGACATCTGTAAGGTACGTGGTATTGGAGTTGCAGTCAATGTAAGGACATCAACATTAGACTTATATTGTTTAATTTTTTCCTTATGCATTACTCCAAATCGTTGTTCCTCATCAATAACAAGCAAACCTAAATTTTTAACTATAATATCATCACTAAGCAACCTATGAGTTCCAAACACAAGATCAATAGTACCATTTTTAAGTCCAAGTAAAATTCTTTTAACTTCATTCAAAGATGTAAACCTATTTAATAATGCAATTGATACAGGAAAATTTTTAAATCGCTGTAAAGCATTTTCGTAATGTTGATTAGATAATATTGTAGTAGGGCATAAAAATAATACCTGTTTAGAATCTAAAATAGCCTTAAAAGCTGCAACAAAAGCAACCTCAGTCTTTCCAAAACCAACATCACCACATAAAAGTCTATCCATAGGACTTTCAGACTCCATATCATTTTTTATTTGTTTTATTGCAAGTTGTTGATCATTAGTTAATTGATATGGAAATTGCTTTTCAAAATCAATTAACATATCACAATCAGGAGAAAAAGCAAACCCCTTTCGACTTTCTCGTTCTGCATACAAAGCCAAAAGTTTATCAGCTACATCAGCAACCTTTTTTCGTACCCTAGCTTTTGTTTTTTCCCATTCATTACCACCAAGCTTATTAACTTTTGGTTTTATCCCCTCTTTACCAGAATATTTACTAAGTAAATCAATTTTTTCAACAGGAATATAAATCTTATCAGATCCTTGATATAAAACTTCCAAATAATCTTTCTCAATATCATTAGATTTTAATGTTTTAATACCATTATAAATTCCAATACCATGAACACTATGAACTACATAATCACCAGGAACCAACTTAGAAAAATCAGCAATATTTGATGAATACTTAAATTTAGTGCTATATTTTTTTTTCTTTTCTTTTATTAAAAACAATTCATTTGCAGTTAAAAAAACAAAATTATTATAAACAAATCCACAATTCATTTCTTTTTCAACCAAATTTACAGTACCATATTTTATAGAATCAAATGTACTTTCAACATATAACATATTTAATTTTTTAGAAATACTAGAAAGCTGATATTTTTTTAAACAAATAATTACAGTTTTACCTTTATTAATAGACTTTTTTATATAATTATTAATATCATCTATATTCTCAGAAAAATTATTAATCGTCTTAACACCAAAATCAATTACATCACTATATTTATTTACATCAAAATAATTATTAATAGTTAAATAATGTATAAAAAAGAAAGGTTTAATTCCGTCAATTGAAAACATATATTTTCCCTTAAACAAAACATCCTTATCATTATTATAAGTATACATTTCATCACTAATATGATTAAAAGAAATCTTTAATTGGTCATAATCTTTAAAAAAAACAATACCATCATTAAAATAATTGCATATTGATACAACATCTTCAACATCAGGTAAATATTTTTGCTTTCCAAATATTTCATCTGCTACGCTATTTTTAGTTAAAAATTCAGAAAAAGGATAAATAAAAATACTATCACAATTATCCAAAGATTTCTGTGTATTAGAATCAAAATATCTTATAGATTCAACAATATCATCAAAAAATTCAATTCTAATTGGATTTTCTTCATCAATTGGAAACATATCAACAACATATCCACGTACAGAAAACTCCCCTGTTTTTGTTACAATAGTGTCCCTAACATATCCAATTTTTAGTAATTTATCTGCCAATAAATGAGGAGTAATTACATTACCAATTTTAATTTTTAAAATACTTTTAGAATATGTATCTTTATTAGGTAAAAAACGCAAATACCCCATTAAGTTAGTTATTACAATATTGGGTAGACCATCAATAATTTTATTTAACGTTTCAAGACGAGAAATTCTAAGATCAGGGCTTATAGCGAGAGCTTCACTTGTAAGAAAATCATCCATAGGAAAAAGACTTACATGTTCTGTATATAAAGATAGTGATGAATATAAATTATTTGCTTCAAATAAAGAATTAACAACAACCAAAATATTTTTATTATATTTTTTTAAAATAGAATTTAAATAAATACAAAAAAATTCATCATTAAGACCAGTGATTTGACTATTATTTTTCAAATCAATTGAAAGAAAATTATCAAAAAAAGACATAAAATATCACCTATTCTTTTGATTATATTTACACATTAAATCGCAAAAAGGCAATTGTAAATAATCATCAATTACATCAACCAAATAATTAAAAAGATTTTTATAAATTTCAAAATCAGAAGAAAATATTTTTCCAATAACGTAATCTTTAGAAGCAATTCCACTACTTTTAGAAATACCTACTTTAAGTCGCTTATAATTCTCAGTTCCAATACAATTAGCAATACTTTTCAATCCATTATGTCCACCACTAGATCCATTAGATTTTAATTTAAAGTTTCCAATTTTTAAATCAAGATCATCAGAAATAATTAATATGTCATCAATATTAATTTTAAAATAATCTACAAATTTTTTAACCGCTTCTCCAGATAAATTCATATACGTTTGTGGTTTTAAAAAAATAACCTTTTCTCCATTAATATTAGTTTGTAAATACAAAGCATTAAATTTTTTTTGCCAATCTAAAATATTAATCTTTTTAACATATATATAATTATCAATAATCATAAATCCAATATTATGACGTGTATTTTCAAATTCTTTACCTGGATTTCCTAATCCAACAATTAATTTCATTTTTTCACTTCCCCATATGATATGTCTTATATATTTCAGATTTTGGTACATTTCTTTCCTTAGCAACAATTTTAATTGCCTCTTTCTCACTTATACCATCTTCAACGTAAAGATTAACATGTTCAATAACACTTAATTCATTATAATTGATGCTATCATGATTACCGTCAACCACTAAAACAAATTCACCTTTCATTTCATCAACAATATCAATTAAATTACTTATTTTATCACGACAAATTTCTTCATGAATTTTAGAAATTTCTCTTGCAATAGCAATTTCTCGATCACCAAAAATTTTTAAAATATTTTGTAATGTTTTTTTTATTCTATGAGGCGCCTCATAAAAAATAATTGTATAAGGAAAATTTTTTAAATACTCCAACTCCCTTTGCCGCTTACTATCTTTAGAATTCAAAAAACCATAAAAAATAAAAGGAGAAGAATTAATTCCAGAACATGTAAGTGCAGGAACAAATGCAGTGGCCCCAGGAAGACTAACAACATTAAATCCATGATTAATTACTTCCCTAACAACAAAATAACCGGGATCACTAATAATAGGAGTTCCCTGATCAGTAACAAGGCCTATATTATCACCTGCATTTAATTGTTGAATAACATATTGACTTACCTTATTTTCATTAAATTCATGACAACTAACTAATCTTTTTTTTATATTATATTTACTTAATAATTTTCCAGTTTCTCTTGTATCTTCACAAAGAACAAAATCAACCATTTCGAAAGTTTTTAATGCTCTAACAGTAATATCATCTAAATTTCCAATTGGAGTTGGAATCAAATATAAACAAGGCTTATCATTATAACTCTTTTGAATCATTTTTTTACCTCCTTAATTAAATTACTATATTCTAAAGTCATACTACCATCAATATTATATAAAATAAAAGGACTTTCAATTTTTAATCCAGGCCTTCCATTTTTTTGTCCTTCAATTAACACAAGTGTAGAATCTTTCAAAACATTTTCATAAACAAATCTAATTCTTTTAGGTTCAATACTATTTTCTCTAAATAAATTAAGTATTTCCAATAATCTTTCTGGTCTATGAACTATAGCCAAATTACCATTGTTTTTTAATATTTTTTTTGAAACACAAAAAATATCACAAAGTGTAATTTTTACCTCATGCCTTGCAATTAATTTTTGTTCACTTAAATTAAAAAAGTTTTTCTCATGAACTTTAAAATATGGAGGATTACATGTAACTAAATCAAAGCACTCAAACTCATTGTTTTTAATAAAATCTTTCATATCCATATTAACAATAGAAATTTGTTCAGAAAGATTATTATAACTAACAGAACGATTTGCCATATCAGCCAATTTATTTTGAATTTCAACTCCTATTATTTTTTTATTCGTTCTCAATGATAAAATTAATGGAATCACGCCATTACCACAGCCTAAATCAATAATACTCTTATCACGAGCTCTTATTGTAGCAAAATTTGCTAACATTATACTATCCAAAGAAAAACTAAAGCAATCACTATCTTGAAAAATTTTTCTATTTTCATATCCTAATATATCATTTAATACTTCCATTCTTATCTTCCTTACTAAAAGTTAGTATTCCCTTTTCCTTCAAATCAATACAATATGTTTTTTTAAAAACATCAACAGAAACAACTTTTCCAATACCATATTCAGTTTCCATAATAGAACCAATTTTTGGTAAATCCTTCTTTAATTCAACATAAATATCATTTTCAAAACCCAAACAACAAAGTAAACGACCACAAACACCATTAATTTTAGATGGATTCAATGCCAAAAATTGATTTTTAGCCATATTTATTGATACACTGGTTAAATCCGATAAAAAGGAATTACAACAAAGAAACAAACCACAAGGACCCAAACCACCTATTTTTTTTGCTTTATCTCTTACACCAATTTGCCTTAATTCAATACGAGTTTTATACTTTTGAGCTAATTTTTTTGCTAATTCTCTAAAATCAATACGTTCATCTGCTAAAAAAGAAAATAATAATTGTGTTTTATCCAAATTATAATATGCATCAATAAAATTCATATTTAAATTCAAATCAAAACTATATTTTTTAGCATCATTCAAAGCTTTTTCGGCTAAAATTTTATTACTTTTTTCTTTTTCTAAATCTTCATTTGATGCCAATCTTAAAACCTTATTTAATGGTAAAACTAAGTTTTCCTCTTTTTCCTTATAAGGTTTCTTTTTAACTACCGCTAATTGCAATCCATTAGTAGTCTCAACAACAACAAAATCTCCACAATGCAAAACAACATCATCATATAACAAATAATCAATTATCTTACTGTTAGTGTAACTAACAACGACAACATCATACATCAATTTCACCACCTAATAAACTAGCAAAAAAAGAATCTAACCATAATTTATAATTAACATTATATTCTAACATTTTCAAATATCTTTCAATAATCAAAATAAATCTTATAATTATATCATTAGAAACTGTTAACAATATTTTACCAATTTCATCATTATTTTTAAAGGTCAAATATTCAATAAAAATTTTTTCAATAATTTTTAGTTTATCTCTGGCAGCAATTTTATCAAAAAGAATACTTTCATAAATATAATTATAATTAATAAATAAAGACTCACCATCACATATAAACTTAATTAAATTAATAATTTCATCATTATACAAAACATCATTAATAATAGAATTAATATTCAAAACCTGACATCTTGATAAAATTGTTTCTGGCAATTTATACCTATTAACTGTAACTAAAATTGCTATAATATTATCAGAAGGTTCTTCCAAAAATTTTAAAATTGCATTTGCTGCAAATTCATTTAATTTATCTGCTTCCTTCAAAATATAAATTCTTTTATTATCAAACATAGACTTATTTTGAAATTCTTTTTGTAAGCTTAATAATTGCTGTTTCTTAATATCTTTACCATCTGGTTCTATAATACATAAGTCAGGATAATTATTTAAATCAACTAAAGAACAAAGATTACATTTATTGCAAGACAACAAATCATTATATTTCTTTTTCTCTTTACACAATAATAATTTAACAAAGTTTTTTATCAACAAAAAATCTTCAGCATAGTTATTTACCTGAATAATATAAGCATGTGAAATTATATTTGCATCCACAATCTTATCAATCATTGAAAAAAAATTATAACTATTAGAAGAAGACTCTTTCAATTTAAAAACCTCACAATACAATTATTTTAAATAAAACTAGAGAAATTAAAGCAGATGTCCCAAAAAAAGAAATAAAAAACAAAGTGTAAAAATTAATAGGAATTGTCATATTAAAGTTAACAGCAATCAAATTATAACCATAAAGAATAAAAGCACTAATTATAAATTTTTTTAAAAAAGCAAAAAACATTATCATCATCTCCTATTGAAGATTATGATATATATTTTTTATTATTCAATTTTTTTTCTATCTTTCAAAGCTCTTTCCAAAGTTAAACTATCAATATATTCCATATCAGCACCTATTGGAACACCACTAGCAAGTCGAGTAACAACAATATCCATATCTGAAAGAATTTTTTTTATATAAAGAGCAGTTGTTTCACCCTCAATACTTGGCTTAAAGGCAAATATAATTTCATTAAAATTCCCATTTGTAATCCTATCAAGTAATTTATCAATACCAATATCCTCAGGATTAATACCATCTAATGGAGATATTAAACCGTTTAAAACATGGTAAACACCTTTAAACATTCCTAATTTTTCAAATAAAAAAACATTTTTAGTATCCTCAACAACACACAAAATTCTATTGTCTCGTGTTATATCAGAACAAACATAACAGATTTCATTCTCAGTTAAAGTATTGCATACAGAACAAGAATGAATTTTATACTTTACCATTTTCAAACTTTCAGAAAATAAATCAACTTGTTCATCATCCAAATTTAAAACAGCAAAAGCCAACCTCTCAGCTGTCTTTTCCCCAATACCAGGTAAATATTTAAATGATTCAATTAAATTTTTTAAACTATCAGGATACATAATTAAAATAATCCAGGAATATTAGAAAATTTTCCCATTTTACTTTCTGTTTCCTTATCAACTTTATTAAAAGCATCATTTAAAGCTACCATTATCATATCTTCTAAAATTTCAAGATCATCCTTTTCAAAATTATCTTTATCATTAATTTCAACCTTAACCACTTCTTTTGTTCCCTTTACAGTTACTTTAACCAAAGAACTTTCACCAACAAAAGATTTAGAATCAATTTCCTTTTTAATATTAATCATATCTCTTTGTAAAGCTTGAGCTTGCTTCATCATTGCTTGAATATTCATTTAAAAATCCTCCTTAATCCATTTCTACAATATCACCAAAAAGTTCTATTGCACTACTTGATATTATATCATTTTCTTTTTCAGCTTCAAATAGTTTAATACTTGGTTCTTCTATAAATTCATATTTTTTACCTTCTTTAATAGTATTAATATAATTTTTTCTTTCAGATTCCCACTGTTCATCAGTTATAATTGCAAATTTAAAATTAGAATTAGTTAATTTATTATAAACTGATGTTATTATTTCAAGATTTAATAAATTCTGTTTAACAATAGATTCATGTTCATAGCTTATTATAATATTATCAACACTAGCAGCTCTAACCTTAGCATCAAGCAAAGCACAAGAAATATAACCAATATCATTATCGAACGTATGTTCATTGAAGATATTCATGCTATCCACAATTTTATTTAACTCTTTTTTATCAGCAAAAGCCAAAGTATTGTTAACCCGTATTTTCATTACATTATATAATTTTTCAAGTATTAATTCGTCATTACTAAAACAAGAATCTTCATTTTTTAAATTTTTAATTTCTTGTTTTACTTCACAATCTAACATTTTTTTTTCTTTTTCAACATCATAATTATTATTAAAATTATTAATATTAGATAAATTTTTGTCATTAATTAAAACATCTTTTATTTCCCGGGAAATATTTTTTTCAACAATTATAAAATCATTAATAAACTTTAATAATAACATTTCAATATATATAGTAGGATTATCACTTTTCTTTATATCAAACATTTTTTCGTTAATAAGATTAACTAATTGAATAATATTTAAAACATTATATTTGCATTCATCATTAGAAATATAATAATTAATCAATAGATTTCGTAAAAAAAGCATAACTTGATTAATTATTTGAATAATATTTTTACCAGAATCATTATAAGATGAAATCAAATTTAAAACTTCACTACAATTACCAGACATAATATTATCAACAAGTATTTTCAAATCATTTTGAGTAATAAAACCATTTAATTCAACAAAATCGTTTATAGTAATTTTTCCATTAGCAAAAGAATGTAACTTATCAAGCATTCCTAATGCATCACGCATTCCTCCTTCAGAAGCCAAAGCAATTTCTTTCAAAACATTATCATCAACATCAATAGCTTCTTCATTACAAATATATTTCAATCTATCAACAATTTTATTTTCGGAAATTCTATTTAGTGAAAAACATTGACATCGAGAAATAATTGTTTCGGGAACTTTTTGAGGATCAGTTGTTGCTAAAATAAAAATAACATGTTCAGGAGGCTCTTCTAACGTCTTTAATAATGCATTAAAAGCTCCCAATGATAACATATGAACCTCATCAATTATATAAACTTTATAATTTAGTTGAGCAGGGACTAATGAAATTTTATTTTTTAATTCTCTAATTTCATCAACTCCATTATTAGAAGCTGCGTCTATTTCTATAATATCAACACATTCCTTTTCAAAAGAATATAAACAATTATGACATTTTCCACAAGCCATACCATCAATAGAATTTAAACAATTAACAGATCTAGCAAAAATTTTAGACAATGTTGTTTTTCCAGTACCACGAGGGCCAAAAAACATATATGCATGACAAAAAGATTGATTAATAATAGAATTTTTCAAAGTTTTTACCAAAGAATCCTGACCAACTACATTATCAAAATTTTTAGGACGATACTTTCTATATAAAGCTTGATACATAATAACACCCCACACACCAAATTATATCATATTAAATTATATTTTTCTTTTTTCATCAAAAAATTGTTGCATTATTTTTTTTACTTCTTCAACATACAAATTATTATAAAAATTAACTTTAGGGTTAATATCATTTGATTGAAATATAGATTTAATTATTTCCCCATTTTTTAAATCTGAATTTGCTAATCCACAATAAACATTTTTTATTCTTGCTTGTTTAATTGCACTTGCACACATTGGACAAGGCTCAAGTGTAACATACATATCACAATCAGAAAGACGCCAATTAGAAATTTTTCTAGATGCTTCAATTATTGCTAAAATTTCCGCATGATAAATAGAACAATTAAAATGTTCTTTCAAATTATGAGTTGAAGCAATAACACAATCGTTTTTAACAATAACCACTCCAACTGGAACTTCATTATCTTTTAACGCCATTAATGCCTCGTTATAAGCCATAGCCATATATTTAGAATTCATAATATCACTCCAAAATAAAAGTGCACATGAAAGTTAAATATTAAGGCTGCTATTTTCCAATCCTGACCTGGTTCTATCTCTTTCATTGCACATAAATATTTTAATACAATAAATTTTAAAAGTAAACAAAAAAAATATAATATTTTATAACACATAATAATAATATTTAAAATATTTCCCGGGAAATATTTCCCAAAGCCTATACAAAAAATATTATTAATTTTTTATAAAAAAAACAATGTTTCACGTGAAACATAAAAAAAACCATTCTATAATTAACTTAAAAATTTACAAGAATTTTTTTAGTAGTATTATCGATAATTTTTAAATATTTTATATAATTTTTTTCGTAATAATAAATTAATAAAAATTAATTGTATTTTTTTATATCAACTAATTATTTCAAATAACATATACATAAAAAAAAATATATTTAACATTTAATATATATACATAATTTATACTAATCTATAAAATTATTAAACATTTGTTAAAAGATATATCTGATAAAATAGCAAAATACAAATGTTTTAAATATTAAGATCAAAATATATTTTTTTCATTTATGTAAATATTCTATAATAAAAAATATTTCTTTTAAACACTAATTATATTATATGTTTTTCACATATTACATTATATATACAATAATACTATTAAAAATCAAAAAAATATTATAAAAATATATTTTTATATAAAAAACATATTTTTAGCATAAATAATAAACTTTTATAAATTATTAATTAATATGTTTCACGTGAAACATTAAAATAAAAAATATTTCCACTAATAATCGTGAAAATATTTTTTCCACAAGTAATTTTTATTACATTTTAATAAAAAAAGTAACACTTTTATAAAATAATAAAAAAAAATGACCAATTAACTTACATTAATTGGTCAAATAAAAATATACAATTAATTATTATTATTATTTTCTTCTTCAGAAATTTCTTTTTCCACAAGAGCTACAGTAGAAACTTTATGATCATCTTTAAGATTAATTAATCTTACACCTTGTGTAGCACGTCTTAAAGTTGAAACTTGAGATAAAGGCATTTTCATAACAATACCAGTATCAGTAACTAAAATTATATCGTAATCCTCAGAATCAATACATTTTAAAGCAACCATATTACCATTTTTTTCAGTAATATTCATAGCTCTTACACCTTTACTACCTCTATGAGTTAATCTATACTCATCAATTAAAGTTTTTTTACCATAACCATTATCAGTAACAATTAATATTTCTTGTCCAGGATTAATAACTTCTGCACCTATAACAAATCCACCATCTAAGTCTATACCTTTTACACCAGATGTATTTCTTCCCATAGGTCTAATTTCATCTTCAACAAATCGTACCATTCTACCATTGCTTGAAGCAATTGCAATTTCATTTTTTCCACAGGTCTTTCTAACAGAAATTAATTCATCATTTTCTTTCAATAAAATAGCAATTTTACCACTTTTACGAATATTATCGAATTCTGATATATCAGTTCGCTTAACAATTCCGTTTTTAGTAGAAAAAACTAAATATTTAATATTTTCACTAGATTCTGAAATTTCCACAATCGAACTAATGTTCTCGTTTTTCTCTAACTGCAATAAATTAACTATTGGTAATCCCTTGGACTGCCTTGAAAATTCTGGAATTTCATACCCTTTCATTCTATACACTCTACCCTTATTAGAAAAGAACAAAATGTAATCATGTGTTTTCATAGAAACAAGATGTTCAACAAAATCCTTCTCATTTGTTGACATACCTTTAATTCCAACTCCACCACGGTTCTGGGTTTTATATGTATCGGTTCTCAATCTTTTTATATAACCACTATTTGTTAAAGTAACTATCACATCTTCATTTGGAATTAAAGATTCATCTTCAATATATTCAATAGCAGTCATATCAATACTTGTGCGTCTTTCATCTCCATATTTTTCTTTAATTTCCAATAACTCATTTTTAATAACTTCTAACACCTTCTGATCACTAGCTAAAATACCACGTAATTCATCAATTAACTTTAATAAGTCATTTAATTCATTCTCAATTTTATCACGCTCTAATCCCGTTAAACGACGTAATTTCATCTCTAATATTGCATTTGCTTGAATTTCAGATAACTTAAAGTTATTAATTAAGCCAACTCTAGCCTCATCATCAGATTTAGATGCTCTAATCAGCTTAATTACTGCATCAATATTGTCTAAAGCTATTTTTAAACCTTCTAAAATATGAACACGTTTTTCTGCTACATCTAATTCAAATTTAGTACGCCTAATAATTATTTCTTTTTGATATTCTATATACTTTACAATAATATCTTTTAAACCTAAAGTTTTAGGTACACCTTGATCCAACATCAAGAAAATTATTCCATAAGAAGTTTGAAAAGCAGTATGCTTATACAATTTATTCAAAATTACTTGAGCATTAGCATCTTTCTTTAATGTAATTGTAATTTTAATACCATCTTTTAAATCAGAATGATAATCAGCAATTCCTTCGATTGTCTTATTATGAACAAGTTCTGCTACTTTATTTTTTAACTCATAAGTATTAATACCATAAGGGACCTCAGTAATTATAATTTGTTGTTTACCATTATGTTCCTCTATAATCGCTTTACTTCTTATAGTTATAGTTCCCCTACCAGTTTCATAAGCTTTTCTAATACCTGAATTACCTAAAATTATTCCACCTGTAGGAAAATCAGGTCCTTTAATATATTGCATTAATTCATCTAATTCAATATCATGATTATTAATATATGCAACGCATGCATCTATAACTTCTCTTAAATTATGCGGAGGAATATTAGTAGCCATTCCAACTGCAATACCTGTTGTTCCATTAACTAAAATATTAGGAAATCTTGATGGTAAAACAACTGGTTCTCTTTCACTCTCATCAAAATTAGGAATAAAATCAACAGTATTTTTATTAATATTTCTCAACAATTCCAAAGAAATTTTTGAAAGTCTAGATTCAGTATAACGCATTGCAGCTGCACCATAGCCTTCAATATTACCAAAATTACCATGACCATCAACTAGCATATATCTATATGAAAAGTCCTGAGCCATTCTTACCATTGCTTCATAAATACTAGAGTCCCCATGTGGATGATATTTACCCATAACATCTCCAACAATTCTAGCACTTTTTTTATGAGGTTTATCAGGTGTATAACCAGATTCATACATTGAATATAAAATACGTCTATGAACAGGTTTTAAACCATCGCGTAAATCAGGAAGTGCACGGGCAACAATTACACTCATTGAATATTCTAAAAAAGAATCCTGAACCTCTTTTACAATATTATTTTTTTCTAATCTATCCATTTTCTATTACCTTCCTTTTACACGTCCAAATTTTCAACATAAGTTGCATTAGTTTCAATAAATTCTCTACGAGGACCAACTTCCTCACCCATTAATTTTGAAAAAACTTCATCTGCAGCTTGAGTATCTTCAACAGTAATTTGTCTTAAAATACGTTTATTTATATCCATAGTAGTTTCATTTAATTCCTCAGCATCCATTTCTCCTAATCCTTTCATACGCATAATATCGTATTTAGTATTTGGTGACAAAGTTTTTAAATATTCATCTCTTTCAGCTTCATTTAAAACATATTTAATAGTTTTTCCATGTTTAATAACAAACAATGGTGGTTGTGCTGCATATACATGACCAGCTTCAACAATTGGTTTAAAAAATCTATAAAACAAAGTTAATAATAATACACGAATATGACTTCCATCAACATCTGCATCAGTCATAATAATAATTTTATGATAACGAAGTTTAGATAAATCAAATTCATCCCCAATACCAGTACCAAATGCTGTAATAATTGTTCTAATTTCCTCATTTGATAAAGCTTTATCAATTCTTGCTTTTTCCACATTCAAAATTTTACCACGTAAAGGTAAAATTGCTTGTGTCATGCTGTCTCTACCCTTAATAGCTGATCCACCAGCTGAATCTCCCTCAACAAGAAAGATTTCGCTAACTGAAGCATCTTTGCTTTTACAATCAGATAATTTACCATAAAAATTAGTAATATCTAAATCTCCTTTTCTTCTAGTCAATTCACGAGCCTTTTTAGCAGCAATACGCGCTCTACTAGCTGTCATTGATTTATCAATTATAATCTTTGCTTGATCAGGATTTTCCATTAAAAATCTTTCAAAAGTTTCTGAAAAGATTTTATCAGCAATTCCACGAACTTCACTATTACCAAGTTTAGTCTTAGTTTGCCCTTCAAATTGGGGATTAGGATGCTTTATAGAAATAATCATAGTTAAACCTTCTCTAACATCATCACCAGTTAAAGGATCATCTTTTTCTTTTAGTAAACCAGCATTTGTTGCATATTTATTTAAAATCCTAGTAAGTGCACGTCTAACACCATCTTCATGAGTTCCACCTTCAGGAGTAGTTATATTATTAACAAATGAATATATACTAGAATTATAAGTTTCATTATATTGAAGTGCTACCTCAACTTTAATATCCTTATCTTCTCCTTCAATATCAACAATCGTTTCATGGATAGGATTTTTATTTTTATTAAGCATATGAACGTATTCAACAATTCCACCCTCATAATAAAAACTATCTTTTTTATCAGCTTCCCTATCATCGTAAAGAGAAATTCTTAATCCTTTATTTAAAAAAGCTAATTCTTTCAATCTAGTACGTAAAATCTCATAATCATAAACAGTTGTTTCTGTAAAAATTTGATCATCTGGTAAAAATCTTACAGTAGTACCAGTTCTATCTTCATCACACTTATCTATAACCTTTAAATCATCATCTGGATGTCCACCATTACTATAACGTTGATAATAAACATTACCATTTTTATAAACCTTTACCTCTAACCAATCACTAAGAGCATTAACAACACTAGCACCTACACCATGAAGTCCACCAGATACTTTATATCCTCCACCACCAAATTTACCTCCTGCATGCAAAACAGTATAAACTGTTTCAACTGTACTTTTTCCAGTCTTAGGATGAATATCAACAGGTATCCCACGTCCATCATCCTTAACAGTTATACTATTATCCACACCTATAGAAACCTCAATATGCTTACAATATCCTGCCAAAGCTTCATCTATAGCATTATCTACTATTTCCCATACTAGATGATGTAATCCTCTAGAACTAGTACTTCCAATATACATACCAGGTCGTTTTCTAACAGCTTCAAGCCCCTCTAATACTTGAATAGCAGATGAATCATAAGTTGCTTCAACTTTTTCTTCATTCATACATTATACCTACTTTCTTTCTATACTCCCATTTTTTACTTCAAATATATAAGAATCATCTAAATATTTTTTACTTATATTTTTCAAATCAGTAGTAGTCAAAATACTTTGTATTTGTCTACTACTTATAAATTTTAATAACTTATTTCTCTTTTTTAAATCCAACTCACTAAATATGTCATCCAATAACAAAACAGGAGATGTTCCATTAAATTCTGTAAAAATATCTATCTCAACTAATTTAAATGCTAAAATTGCTAATCTTTGCTGTCCCTGAGAAGCAAAATATTTCATATCTTTACAATCTAATTCAAAATAAAAATCATCTCTATGAGGACCAAACATTGTCATACCATAATTAAGTTCCTTAATATAATTTTTATTATATATATAAGTTAACCTACTTTTTAAATACTCATAATCATAATTTTCAAATTCAATATTAGGAACATAATAAACATTTAATCCGCTTAATCCCGTTATCTCTTTATAATAAAAATCAATTTTTTCATCTATATAATTCAAGTACTCTTTCCTTTTTTGATAAATAATTATTGCCTTTTCTATTAATCTCTCTGTTAAAATATCAAGATAATTTTTATCAGCAATACTATTATTAAACAATATCTTTAAATATTCATTCCTTGTCTTTAGAATTTTATTATATTCATTATAAGTATCCAAATATTGTTTAGATATTTGTGATAATTGTATATTTAATAAATTTCTACGAATATTAGGAGAACTTTTAATAATTTCTAAATCATCAGGAGTAAAAACTATAACATTTAAATGAGAAATATAATCTGCAACTTTTTTTATCTCACTACCATTAATTTTTAGTTTTTTTTCATCATTTGTAATATTAACTTCCAATTTAGAAACAAATTTATCAATTTTTACAGTACCCTTAATAGATGCCTTATTTTTATTAAATTGAATAATATTAGGATTAACACCTAACCTATGTGATTTTGTTAATGCTAATATTATAATAGCCTCTAACATATTAGTTTTTCCTTGAGCATTATTACCAATAAAAATATTCATTTTTGAATTAAGTGTAATTGAATTATTAGAATAATTTCTAAAATTAATCAAATTAATTTTAGTCAAATTCATTTAAATACCCAAAAAATGCTCATACAATCACCTATCCCCTATTTAAATATTCCTATATACGCATACATATTATACCATAAATAAGGTCTTAAAGTACAAAAAAAAATAGTTATTTTATAACTATTTTTAACGATTTTTTCTACTTCTCATAATTAAATCTAATCTTGATGCCCTTGATACTTGATTTTCAATTGTTCTAAAAGAACATGGAACTATTATTTCCCTATTATTATCAAAAATAATCTTAGTATTACAGGCATCAATTTTTTCAAATTTCTTTATTCTTTTTAAAGAAATCCAAATACAATCATCAGAAAGTGGTGATGTAGTCGGAAAAACAATTAAATTATCAGAATCTTCAACAATTATTGGAACCTTATATTCAGCACCCAAAATATCTCTAGCACTTTCTTTTCTACCATTATATGTACTCCCAAAATATCTACAACTTGTTTCCATAATTTCAAAAGGTGTTTGATCAACAATATACCTATCCTCATCTTCATACACTAAACTATTTTGTTTTTCATTTGGAATTATAGCTAAAGTTCCCTTAGTAATTTCATATTTCATATATAAAATTCCCCCCCTAAACATGAAATTGTCATTATAATAACAAATTATAATGTAATTATTTGTCGTATTATAGAAATAATAACTTAATTTTGCATTATATTATTGCTTTAAGTAATAATTAAAAAATATACAATTTAAATAAAATAAAAAAATCTACAAGTTATGTAGATTTTTTAATAATTTTAATAAGTACGAATAGGTAAAACCAATTGTGTTAAAGTTTCATCCTCTACAGATTTTATTAATATAGGCTTAATTTCACCAACAAAGTGAATATCCACAGTTTCTGTGGAAAAACTTTTTAAAGCCTCCATCATGTATTTTGCACTAAATGATATTTTAATATTTTCATTGTTATTTTTAGATATTTTCATTTTTTCCTCTACTCTACCTATTTCTACAGAACTACTTCTAAGTACTAATGTATCATCAAGTGTTTCTAAAGTAACTATATTCTTTTCCTTATCACTTGTCAAAATACTAACTCTATCAATTACATCGTAAAAATCATTTAATTTAGTACTAACAACAAGAAAAGAATCATCAGGAAGTAAATTAGAAGTATTTGGATATGTTCCATTTATTAGTCTAGATTCAAACTTTAAATTACCAGTTTTAAATAATATTTTATTATTAAAAATATGAATTTCCACTAAACTATCATCATCACCCAATATTCTAGAAAATTCAACAATATTATGACTTGGAACAACAATATTGTAATTTTCTTCACTTTCTTTATCAAGTTTAACAACTTTTCTAGCTAAACGATAAGAATCAGTAGAATTACATTCTAATACATCTCCAACAATATTAAAATTGATTCCTGTTAAAACAGGTTTACTCTCTTCATTAGATGCAGCAAATGCAGTTTGAGTAATAATATTTTTAAACACACTAGCTTTAATATTAACTTTCTTTTTACTTTCTTCTAGACCAATATTAGGATATTCACTTTCACTAATACCATTTAAATTAAATTCACTATTTTCAGTATAAATAAGAATTTTTAAATCATCAATTACTTCTATATTAATATATTTATCAGGTAATTTTCTTACTATATCTAAAATATATTTACCTTGAATAATAATACTACC
>CALVIF010000012.1 GCA_944329395.1 uncultured Bacilli bacterium
TATGATGCAAAATCTCCTTTTGGATAATAACGCTTATAACTTTCAATAAAATCTATACCAGGAAGGTTTAAGAGTTCAATTTTTTGTTTTGTTAGTTCTGTTAAGTTTTTACCTTTTGTTCCAAATTCTGTTTGATAAACATTTTCCTTATTTAAATATTTTAAAATTTCTTCTTCTTCCATTCCTAAAATTTGTGATAGTTCTTTTGCAGTTTTTTCCTTATCAACAACGTGTTGTGGATTTTTTAGATTTGTTGTTCTTTTCTCATCTAAATATGCAATAATCTTATATGAAACAACATTTTGGGCTAAAATGTCTCCATCTGATGAGTAAATATTTCCTCTTTTAGCGGAAAGTATTTCGGTTTTCGTTGTTCTCTTACTAGCTAATTGTTTTAAATTAATGCCATCTATTTTGGTTGATAATCCAAGTTGAGTAACTCGTATAATCATTACAACAAATAAAAGAAGAGAAATAATTATAATCCCTTTTGAATATCTTATATTATTTCCCTTCTTGTTTTTCAATCAAATCACTTCCCATTAATTATCTTCTGTTACTCTTTTTATGTTATCATTATTATAACTCAATCCCTGTTCTTCTGCAACTTGTTGAATTTTAGTAAGTGAAGCCAATTCGTTAATTGCCATAGAAATACTTTCATTAGTTTTTTCTTGTACTGCTATAGCGTCTTTTTTCTTTTCTACTTCAAAATTTATTTTGGATAATGTAGCTTTTGAAAAGACTATTGAAATTGGTGAAGCCAAAAGTAAAACTATTGCTACTGTATAAAGTAATTTTTCGAATCGAGAAATTTTTATTTTTTTCTTTATTTTTCTTTTCATTTTCTTCACCTTTCTTTTTACTTTACTCTTTCTACAACACGTAGTTTAGAACTTCTAGCACGAGGATTTTTTTCTAATTCTTCATTACTTGGTGTAATAACTTTAGTAGAAACTAGACGAAAGTCTGGCAAATATTCAGCTGGAATATTTGGTAGACCTTGGATTTTTTTATCTATTGCACATTTTTCTTTAAATTTATTTTTTACTAATCTATCTTCAAGTGAATGAAATGTAATTACTGCTACTCGTCCACCAACTTTTAACATGGATAGGGCTTGATCAAGTGCTGGTTCAATTACATCTAATTCATGATTTACTTCAATTCTAATTGCTTGAAATATTTGACGAGCTGGATGTTTTTCTTTACGAAATTTCATTGGTATTGCTGTTTTTATTATATCAACTAATTCCAATGTTGTTTCTATTGGCTTTTGTTCGCGATACTCTACTATTTTTTTTGCTATATTTCTTGCAAATTTATCTTCACCATATTTGTAAAATATATCTGTTAACTGTTCTTTAGAATATGTATTAACAACGTCATAAGCTGAAAATGGATTGTCTTTATCCATTCTCATATCAAGTTTTGTATCTTCATGAAATGAGAAGCCTCTTTCAATATCATCTAATTGTGGAGATGATACTCCTAAATCAAACAAAAAGCCATCTACTTCATGAACGTTTCTTTTTAAAAGTTCTTCCTTTAAATTAACAAAGTTACTTTTAATAATAGTGAAGTTAGTACCAATGGCACTAAGGCGATTGGTACTATGCCGAATTGCTTCACTATCTTGATCAAAGGCGAATAAAAACCCCTTTTTTATTCTAGCCAATATAGAACTACTGTGTCCGCCATAGCCTAGTGTACAATCTACTATAATACTAGATTCTTTTAAATTAAGGGAAGAAATAGATTCTTCTAGTAATACGCTAATATGTTTTTCCATTATAGACTCACACTCTCATTAAATAAATTTTCTGCTATGTCTGACATCTTGTCTTTAGCAGAAGTAAAGAAATCATTCCAAGATTCTTCTGACCATATCTCTATTTTATCTCCAGCGCCAATTATAACACATTCTTTATTAATATTGGCATATGAGATTAATGGGGATGTAATATTAATACGGCCCTGTTTGTCAAATTCTGCTATTGTAGCGCCTGATAAAAAGAAGCGAATAAATGCTCGTGCATCTTTTTTAGTAAAAGGAAGAGTTTCTAGTTTATTTATGATTTTTGTCCAATTTGTTTCCGAGTATGCAAAAAGGCAATTTTCTATACCTCTTGTTAAAATAAATTTTTCGCCTAACTCGTTACGAAATTTTGAAGGAATTATTAATCTTCCTTTATCATCTATAGAATGATGATATTCTCCTATGAACATATAATCCCCCACTTTTCCCCACTATCAGCCACTGCTTAATTATATATTACATAGAATATTTTAAGTTGTAAATATCGAAAAAGAAAAAAGATTGTCATTTGACATTGCTTGACAAAAAAATAAGTCAAAAAATATTGACTTATTTTATTTTTTTTGTTGTGCCTTAGAAAGACGTTCGTTAAATTTATTTATTCTACTAAACTGATGAGATTTTTCTTGTTGCATATTTAACTTTGACTTTGTAGGTAATAAAGATTCATCGCTAGGATATAAACTAATAATTTGTTTTGTTCCAGGGATTGTTTTAACTCTAATGTGGTTTTTAATAGAGTCTTTATTATATCCGGCATTCTGATATGGTATTTCATATTCATCAAGAATGCTTATCATTAACTTATTTTCATCTGTTAAGAACACTTGAATATCTTCAATTAATTGACTAATATTTGTTCCTTGTGGAAATTTTGACTTTGGTGACGTTAGATTTTGATGATTATTTTCTATGTATGTAATTGCCGAACCTAGGTCATAATCTATAAATTGTCTTTCTACATATAGAGAATCGTTATTTAATATTGGTGTATTATTTTCTTTTTTATCTATCAATATTTCTAATCTTCTAAATGAATATTTATTATCAGCAACTTCTCTATCTAATTGACGTATTTCATTTATGTATTTTCTTGCTTCTTCATATCTTCCTTGATCATATAAAATTCTAATAAGAATAGTATAATTTAGAGGAAATGGCATTTTATTTTTTTCTAAACATGTTTTTAATGTAGATTCAGCGCCAACAATATCTCCTGCTAAATATTGTAATGAACTGTAATAATATGTACAAAGATTTCGTGCAGAAAAGTCAGGTGCTTCTAGTCCTTTATAAAATGTTTCTTTAGCACCTTTATAATCTTTTTTCTTTAATTTAGCCATTCCTAATAATAAACTAACATTGCCATCGAATTGAATATTTTCCATTTCTAATTCTTCAAGACAAGCATATTGTTGTTCAAAGCGTTGTAGTTCTTGATAAACTCTTGAAGCTTCAATTGTAACTTGATAATATATGGTATCTTTTTTAGGGATACTCCTAATTTGTTCTAAAAGAGTTATGGCTTCTTCATATCTTTTGGCATGTTTTAAAATTGTAGCACGTCGAAATAATATTTCTCTTTCTTGATCAACTGAATTTGGAATTATTGTTGCTAAGATATCCTCAGCTTCAGTTCTTCGATTAAGAAAAAGAAGATTTTTAACAATGGCTATCTTTAAATCATTTTTGTTACCGGCATTATTCTTTTTGGACTCATAATCATCTATATCTAATGCCCTATATAGAACATTTAAAGCGCCATAATAATTTTTGTCTTCTGTTTCTAGACTGGCAAGTGATAAATAAGGAATAAGATTCGAATATGGATTATTGTTTATTGCATCAATATAATATTTTCGAGCTTTCTCTATGTCCCCTTCTAATTGATAAATTCTAGCTAATCCTAATAATCCACTTTGATAGTTCTTTCCGTGAAGATCTATAACAATTTCAAATTCTTTCTTAGCACTTTTAAAATCATTTCTCTTTAATAATATTTTTCCTAATAGATCATGTCCAAATGGATCTGTTGGATATTGTTCAATATAATTAATCAACTCAGAATATCCTTTTGAAGTATTACCATTTTCAATTAATGATTTTATACTATTTAATTGTTTTCTCCTTGCTCCTTTTGTACTTGCATTGATTTGCTGTATATTTTTTTCTCTTTTTCTTTTTGTACGTTTCATAATTCCTCCGTTAGATTTTTTTCTAATTATTATCTTTTTTTTGTGTTTTAGCCAATCTAGCGTTAAATCGATCAATTTGTTTTGATTTTACTTTTTGCTGAGATGCTAAATTACTAGACATAGAGCTATTTCTTTTGTATTTTGCTTTATTAGTTGGATACATTGTAATTATATTTTTTGTACCTGGAATTGTAATAACAGCAATTTGATCAACTAATTGTCCTTCTAAATTATAGCCAACATTTGGATGGTCAATAATGTATATATCAAATAGATCTTCATATACCATATTTTCTAAAATCATATCAAATTTTACTTTATTAAATAAAATATCAATATTTATAGAAGGTGAAAAATTAGAGGCGTTTTCTCCTTCTTTTTTATGTTTATCTTTTATATGATTAATAGCATCCCTCTCGCGATATTCTATAATTTGGTTTTCCACATAACTTCCGATCCTTTTTGGAAGTGGTGCCCCTGTTTTTTTGGCAATTAGAAGTTCAATTCTCCTTATTCTTTCGCTATTTTTAATGTCTTTAAAATGCTCACAGTATTTTTTTACCATGTCATCTGCTTCTAGATATTTTTCTTGTTTTATATAAATACTAATCAAAACAAAAAACATTTTTTCATATAAATTTGGTGACATTTTAGCTGGATTACATAGTGTATAATTTTCGATTGCTTTGTCAAAATCTCCCATTTTGAAAGCTAAATCCCCTAATAATGCATAAGCTGATGATTTTATAGTTTCATCTTGTGTTATGTTAATAGCAATATTGTAATTATTAATAGCATTTGCATAATCTTCTAAGCCTACATATGCTTCGCCTAATATAACATTTATGTCACCAGAAATATTTTGTCCTTCAGCTAATAAATTTTCACAAATTTCTTTTGCTTCTAAAAAATTTTGTTTAGCTAAGGCAAGAATTGCTTCTTGCATAATAGCTTGATAATATATTTTATCTTTTTTTCTTGTTTTTTTAGCCATAAGTAGATATTTTTCTGCTAAAGTAAAATCCTTAAGGGTAGTTGCTAATTTAGCTTTTTCTAAGGCTATATATCTATTATATATCCCGCTTGGTGTTAGCTCTATTTTCTCAAGTTCTTGTAATGCCTCTTGCTTTTTTCCTAGTTTAGAAAGAATAATAGCCATTTCTTCTTTTACTGTATTGGAGTGTTCTTCAAGCTTTTGAAACAAGGCTAATGCTTTATTTAAATCATTTTCTTTGCGATATATTGCTGCTAAAACCAAAATTGCTTGTTTAGCTTCTTTTGGATTATCTTCAATTGCTGATTGTAAATAATACTTTGCTTCTTGCATCTTTCCTTGATTTTTAAAAATTATACCCAGTTCTGTTTTAGCTTTAATTCTAAAGTAAGATTCATTTGATTTGGTTAAAATTAAATAAGGAGGAATTGCTGAATCTATATCTTTTGCTTGCTTTGATATTTCAGCATAAACTAAATAAGCTTCAGTATCATCTTTATTTTGCGAAATATAATGTAGTATCTTGGCTTGTGCCTTTTTTATGTCTATTTTGGATAGTTTTTTTATATAACCTAGTATTTGTTTTTTGGTTAATTCTTTCGGTGTATTTTTCTCTTCCATAATTAATCCCTTTTCTTTCGGTGTAGTATTATACCATAATTTCTAATAAATGTGAAGTTAATTAATTTTTTTAATATAAAAAAAGAAAGTATTTCTACTTTCATCTTATTGTTTTTTTATCAATTTCTTCTTTTAGCATTTTCAAAAAATCTTCTTTTGTAGTAGTTGTTGTTTCTTTTTGACCATGTAAGCGATATGAAATAGTTTGATTTTCTTTCTCGCTATCTCCTAAAATTAGTGTATATGGTACTTTTGATGTTTGAGCTTCACGTAATCTGTATCCAAGTTTTTCGTCACGATCATCTAAATCAGCCCGAATATTATTTTCTGTTAAATATTCTTTAATTTGTTTAGCATAATCACCTTGGAATGTAGAATTAACAGGAATCACTTTTACTTGAACTGGTGATAACCATGTTGGGAAACGTCCTTTTGTTTCTTCAATTATGAAAGCGGTAAAGCGATCAAATGTACCAAAAATTGCTCTATGTAATACAACTGGTGTTTCTTTTTCGCCATTTTTATTTATATATGATAAATCGAATCTTCTAGGTAATAAAAAGTCTAATTGGCATGTAGATAAAGTTACTTCTGGACCAACAGCTGGTTTTACTTCAACATCAAGTTTTGGACCGTAAAATGCAGCTTCACCAATAGCTTCAAAATATTCTACCCCTAAATCATTTAAAACCTCTCTTAATTTAGTTTCGGCTTCATTCCACATTTTGTCATCATCAAAATATTTTTCTTTATCTTCAGGATCTCTTAATGATAGACGAAATTTATAGTTTTTAATACCAAAATCATGATACACATCTAGAATTAAGCTTACTACTTTTTTGAACTCTTCTCCTATTTGTTCTGGAGTTACAAATAAGTGGGCATCATTTTGACACATACAACGTACTCTTTCTAATCCTTTAACAGCTCCACTTGCTTCATAACGAAAATCTGTAGCGAATTCGCCAATTCTTACTGGTAAATCACGATATGAATGCATTTTATTTTTAAATATTAGCATATGATGTGGGCAATTCATTGGACGAAGAACAAATTCTTCTTCATCAACTTTCATCATTGGAAACATATTTTCCTTATAGTGATCCCAGTGACCTGAAGTTTTATATAAATTAACTGTTCCAACACATGGTGTATAAACATGTTCATAGCCTAATTTTTGCTCTTTTTCATATATATAGTTTTCTAATTGCTTTCTAATTAAAGCTCCATTTGGTAACCATAGTGGCATACCAGCTCCAACTAATTCGTGATTCATGTAAAGTTCTTGTTCCTTGCCAATTTTACGATGATCACGTTCTTTAGCTTCTTCTAATTCTTGTAAATGGTTAAGTAAATCTTCTTCATTTTCATAGCAAACACCATATATTCTTTGAAGCATCTTATTTTTTGCATCACCTTTCCAGTATGCGCCACTAAATTTTATTAATTTGAAATGTTTTAATAATTTAACATTATCTACGTGTGGTCCACGACAAAGATCAGTAAAATCACCTTGACTATAACAACTGATTGTTGTTTCATCTTCGTTCATTCTGGAAATTAAATCTATTTTATATGGGTCATCTTTAAATTTTTCTAAAGCTTCTTCTTTTGTCAACTCGTGACGAACTATTTTTTTACCATCTTTAGAAATCTTTTTCATTTCTTTTTCTATTTTTGCTAAGTCTTCTTCTGTTAATGTTTTCTCTCCTAAATCAATATCATAATAGAAACCTTCTTCTATTACTGGGCCAACCCAAAACATTGCATTTGGATATAAGTGCTTAACTGCTTGAGCAAGCAAATGAGCACAAGAATGGTTTAAGATATTTAATTGTTCATTTTCTTTTATATTTATCATTTTATCCTCCTAAATAAGTATTTCTACTTCTATTTCTTTATTTACTAATTTTTTAAAGTTTGTTGCACATTGCATAGAGCCGACAATGCTTCCATAATGAATTGGAACTGCCTTTTTTGGTTTTATGTAATTTATATAATCACTTGCCTCTACTTCATCCATCGTATAAGTACCACCAATTGGAACAAAGCAAATATCAGTTTTTACGTTGTTTGCTTCAGGAGTACAATCTGTATCTCCCATTATGTAATATTTCGTATTATCTATCAAAACATTATAACCAAGATATTGTTTTTGTTTTTCATGAAAATTTTTTTGAATATTATATGCAGGGATTGTTTCAAAAGATATATCATTTATTACATAATTTTTATTTGGCTCTACTACGTAAACTTTATCTGTTAAATACTTGGCTTTTTCCTTTAGACAACTTGGTATTATAAGAACTGTATTTTTATTAATAACCTTTTTTAGAGATTCTTCATCATAGTGATCATAATGATCATGAGTTATAAAAATATACGTTGCGTCATTGAAGTCGTTTTTTATTTCATAGGGGTCAAAATAAATTATTTTATTGCCTGATAATCTAATTGACGCATGATTTAATACTTCAATCTTCATAGTTCACCTCTTTTTTATAAAATAAAAAAAAGAATAGTACAGGAGTGCAAATGCACGGTACCATCCTTTTTTTCACTCATACTTTTAACGACTTTTGGCCGGAATTATTTTAGTAATTCTACTCTAAAGGTAGTAATAAATTAAATATTCATTCGTTTGCACCAACCACGAACTCTCTTTAGAATTTAGATAATTTATCGTATCCTTTGTCAATGTATTTAATAGACATTTATAATATAGCACTTTTTTTTATTTTTAGCAAATGTTTTACCAATTATTTGGAACATTAATTAAATCAGTTAATCCCTTAAATCCTTGATTATATCGTACTTTTAAATATTTAAAGAAATTGTTTAAATCACTACAGTATGGGTCAGATTGATCAAAAAGTACACAATCGATAACTGTTACATGTAAATGAACGCCTGTCGCAATACCAGTTGAACCCATTTGACCAAGTGCATCCGTTGTATTTAAATGTTTTCCTATATATAATCCATTAGCATATGATGAGAGATGAACATATTGTGATGTGTAAGATGTTCCGTTTAAATAATGCTTTAAAGTAATAACTTTTGCTCCTGCTGAATCAGTGTAGATGCCTGTTATTATTCCAGGCGCTACAGGATAAATAGTTTCATAAATACCATTTTTACTAGTAATATCCAAGGCAACATGATAATAATTTGGATACTGGGAAATCGTTCCAGTTTTTGTTGGTAATTGCCATTTGATAGTAGTATTATTTAATTGTTGAGCTGAAGAAGCAGTTTCTTCTTTATTATAATTAATAAATTGACCTTGAATATTATTTTCTTTTAATAATTTATCATTAGTGTCGTTTTTTGAATTAACACCATTTTTATAAGCAATTTTGGCAGTTGATATATTTTTTATGTTAAATGTTTCAAATACAAAGTTATTTATTGTATTTTTATTTAATTGTTCTTTTGTTATAACTAAATAAACTGAAATAAAAAGTAACGAAATTGATAAAGTTATTATGAGTCTACTTCTTTTTAAATTTTCCTCTTGCATATTATCACTCCAAAGTAGAGCTTATTATACATATTATTTTAATTTTGTCAAATTTAAAAGAATTTTCGTTTATATATATTATATTACTATATTAATTACGTCTATTTTTACTTACTAGTTCAAGTGTTACAGTTAGTTGTTTGATTCTTTCAATAATACGACGTGCTTTTACTTTATCAGCATTGGAATTTGTCATTGCAAGGGATGTTTCTAGTTCTTCTAAAGATAGATTTGAAGTAAAAAATGTTGGTAAATGGCTTTCCATTCTATATTGAAGTATTGGCCCTAGAACTTCATCTCTTGACCAGTTACTGCAATTTTCTGCTCCTATATCATCTAATAAAAGCAATGGAACCTTTTTAATATAGTTAAATTTATCATTATAATTTGTTTGAAAGGATGATTTTAGGCTTCTTAGAAATTCTGGATAATAAATAAGAGCGCTTTTAATACCTTTTTTGGCAAATTCATTAAATAAAGCTGATATCATATAAGTTTTACCGCTACCAAATGATCCTGTTAAATATAGACCTTTTGGTTTTTCATTTGAATTATAATTATCAATAAATTCTTTGAAATATTTAATTATTGGAAGTCGCGATTTGTCATCTTTGTAAATATTTATTAATGATGCATCTAAAATATCTTTCGGCATATCAAATAATTCTAAATTTTCTTTATATATATTTTGACTTATTTTATCTTGCATTTTTCTACATGCTATATAAGAGAATGTTATTAACTCACCGTTTTTTTCTGGTGTATAGGCATATCCACAAATTTTATTTTTACAAGTATTTAAGGAAGTACATTTTTGACAGTTTTCTTGTTCTTTATAAGCATCTTCTAGGCTAGATGTATATTTTTTTAATGTTTCTTCTTTAATATTTAAATTATATACATAATTTTTAAATTTTTCATTACTACATGCATCCATAAATGATTGTGTTAGTTTTATTTCATCAGCTTTTCCTATTACGGTTTCAACATTTTTCACTATATCATCTCCACACAATGTTATTTTAACTAAATTGGTTTAAATTGTCTAGGTTAAAATTTTTATAAGTTCAATTATTTTAGATGTAATTTTTTTATAAAAAAAGAACTACTATTATTAGGAATTTATTTATTAATTGCATTATATTTAATTTATTATTATAAACTAATTTACTATTCTCTTTTTATGGAGCAAATGTTTCTATTTTTAAATTATTATTTTTTATTTTAAATATAATACTTCCATCTTTATCTGTCCTATAAATAGTTGAATTCTTTAAATTTTCTAAAACAATAGTATTAGGATGATTAAATTTATTATCTTTTCCTACTGAGATAATTGAATAAGTAGGATTTGTTTTATTTAAAAAATCTATATTGGAACTTGTCTTACTTCCATGATGGCCTACTTTTAATATATCTATGTTGTCTAAATTATATTTTTTTAGAATATTTTTCTCAACTTCTACTGAAGCATCTCCCATTAGTAACAATTTATAATTAAAAATTTCAGTATATAGTACTATAGAGTTATCGTTTTCATTATCATATGTTATATCATTTAAAAAATATATAGTATGATTTTTAATATTTAAGTTTTTAATATTTTGATAGAAATTAATATTTTTTGTTTCTAAAATTTTTATAAGGTCTAGTTCAAGTTTATTATAATTTCCATTGTTAAAGATTACATTTTTTACTTTAAAATTATTAACTAAATTTTGTGCTTCTCCCATATGGTCATAGTCACCATGAGTTAAGATTAAATAATCAATTTTTTTAATTCCACGATTCTTTAAGAGTGGTATTGTTTTATTTATTACTATAGAATACGATTGTTTATTATTATACGAGATAATCCCACCTGTATCTATTAGAACTATTTTATTATTTAGATTTAATAAAATTGAATCACCTTGTCCAACATCTAGAGCTTCAATATATATTTTTTTTATAAAATATGGGTAAATATAATGAAGAAGTAGAGCTATAAATAAGATAAGCGTATATTTAAATTTATTCTCTTTAATAGCATAAATAACTATTATTACTAAGATAGCATATAAAAAATATATAAATATGTTAAGTCGTGGAAAATTAAAAAGTAATATATTGATATTTGATAATATTAATGATAATTTTTCTAAAATTGTGGTTAAAAATGAAAAAAGTGGTAAAAGAAAAGAAAATATACAAGTTAATAGAGCTAAAGGAAAGATTATTATACTAACAAATGGTACAAATATTAAATTATATATTATACTTAAAATATTTATTTCATAAAAATTAAATAAACTTATTGGTAAACTTACTAAAAATGATATTATTGATACTTTTAGAAGTGTAATTAAATAATTTTTTCCTTTTAAATAAGATGACATTATAATTAAAGCTAAACTTATAGAATATGAATATAAGAAGCCAATATCAAATATATAGTTTTCATTTATTAAAAGAGCAATAGAAATAGTTAAAATAAAAATATTGGTTGGTTTAATATAGAAATAATATATTTTATTTATAGAGAATAAGATAAAAAATAAAACACCTCTTAGTACAGAAGCTGATTGGTTTGTTATGGAAAGATAAAATAATAATATTAGCATTGTAATAAAATATCGTTTTTTTTCGCTAATTTTTAGTTTTTTTAATAGCTTTAAAACTAATGTAGAGAGAATTGTTATATGCATTCCACTAATTGCAAATAAATGACTAATTCCATTTTTTTGATAACTTTTAATTACTTCATCTTTTATTTTACTTTTATCTCCAAGTATAAAAGTTAATAAATATGGATCATTTAAATAATTAATTATTTTTTGTTTTAAATAATAGTAGATGTTTTTATTAATGGAGATTAATTCTAAAGAATCAGCTGTTAAAATATAATATATATCTTTATTTTCTAAATACTTTTGATAGTTAAATAAGTATTGATGGGTATTTTTACTTGGTTTTTCGAGTGAACCATTTATTTTTATTTTATCTCCTAATTGATAATTAAATTTTTCTTTATCTTTTAAATAGTATTTAACTAAAACTTTTTCTTTTGCTTTTACTAATAAAGTTATTTTATTATCTTCTTTAGAAATATTTATAATTTTTCCAGTTATTTCTGTTACTTTATTATTATATTTACTATTATTTGGTATTATTATTCTTATAATTACAGTAAATAGTACTATTAATAATATACTAATATAGAGAATATCATAAAGTAATATTTTCCTTAATTTTATCAAAAACGCTTTCACCAATTCCTGTAACATTTTTTAAATCATCTATTTTTTTAAATGGACCATTTTTTTCACGATAAGTAATAATATCTTGAGCTTTTGATTCACCAATACCTGTTAGTGTCATTAACTGTTCTAGGGTTGCTTTATTGATTGAAATTTTTTCTGATACTGATGTTGTTGTATTTTCACAAATACAAGCATCATTTTTTAATGAATTTTCATCTTTTTGAATACATTGTTGCATAAGATATTCTTCTTTTTCTTTTGTTTTAAGAAACTCATTAATTTCACTATTACTGTAGACAATTATAACCATTTCATCTTTTATTTTTTTACTTAAATTTAAAACTGTCGTATTAGCATCTTTTGTTAGTCCTCCAGCCTTCTCAATTACATCTATAACTCTTGATGAAGGAGACATTTCATAAATTCCTGGTGTAAGCACTTGTCCTTTTATATCTACTTTATATTTTAGTTCTTCTGCCAACTCTTCTTTTTTCTCTAATGTTTCTTTTGGATTAGATTGTAAAACGATGTCTTTTTTTTTGCTAAAGATTTTAGGATAATAAATTATTAATAGGATAATTGAAATTATTAGAATAATTGAAATTGAAGTACCTACTATTATTTGTTTTCGGTAACGATAATGAAATGTTATTTTTACCACCTCCTGTTTTATTATTCAAAAAAAAAGAGAAGTTTTCTTAACTTTTCTTTGTTTTTTTAAATAATATATTTTTTAAACTCATCTAAAACTTTATCAGTTAGTCTTTCTATGTGTTTTTGTGTAATGTATTTGCTTGGTATTACTGATAATGTGATATTTTGAAAACAAGAGTTTTTCCATAATAACATATTTTCTTTAGAAATATTTAAAATATCATATCCCCTAGTACTATCTAAAAGTATTTTAATATGTTCAATAAACTTTTCTTTACTAATTAAAAGATCATAGTCTTTCATATTTTCTCGTATTAAAAGATGCTGAGCTGATTCGGGGATATTATTTTTTGACATTTGTTTTCTTAATTCAGGATAAAAATACTTATCATGAATGATATCTGTTATTATATGTAGAATATAACCTAAGAGAAAATCTTTAGTATATTTGTTTTGATTTTCTTGATAAAAACTTTTAACATTATCCAACCATTTATCTAAATCATTATGACGTAGATGAGAATGCCAACGTTTCTCTTTTGAGGCAAAACCATTTAGATTAACTGAATCTGGAGCAAGAGAACCCAAATAAAAGTTAGCATTATCAAGATATTTATATTTTTTTGCTATATTATATGCAACCTGTTCGTGGATTAAAACTGTTGGCATTATCTTGTCCCCTCTCTAATGAGATTATTTTCTACACTAACACGTTGAACAATGGTTAAGGCTGCTATCAAACAGATGGTAAAGCTTCCACCATAGCTCATAAATGGTAATGGAACACCTGTCATTGGAATTAGGCCAAATATCCCAAGTAAATTTATTGCGACATGTAAAAATATATAAACCGCAATTCCATAACACATTGTTGCTCCCCTATTTGTTGAACTATTTCGACCAATTAATAATATTCTAAAAAGAATAAATACATATGCTAATATTAAAGCAATACCTGTTAATATTCCTAATTCTTCTACAATAATAGCATAAATAAAATCTGTATATGGCTCTGGTAAATATAAATATTTTTGGGTTGAGTTTCCTAAGCCAGTACCTGTTAGCCCACCATTATTTATGGCTATATAGCAGTTACATACTTGATTTCCTGTTGTTAGTAATCTATCACATGGATTAAAAATATTAAAACGCTCTAGCTGGCGATCTTGGAGAAGTTGATTGCCTGCGCCAACAAATATGACAGCAGCAAAGCAAACTAGTCCTAAAAGTAAAAAAACTGTTTTTTTCTTTATTTCTTTACTTATAGGGACGGCAAAGAAAATAGCTGCTACAATACTAGAAAAAATAATAGTTGTTCCTAAGTCTGGCTGAATAAATATTAAAAAGGCGATTAATAAGCAAACTGCAATTGGAAAAAAACTTGTCGCGTATGTATTTAATTTTTTTTGATGAGTTTCATAAAAATAAGCAAGCCAGACTATGACTATTATCTTTATAAATTCACTTGGTTGAATACTAATTGGGCCTAAATCAAACCAGCTTTGGGCTTTATTTTTGGGAGCAATAAAAATTAATAATATAACCAAGCTAACAGAAAAGATTATTAAAAGTAACCAGGAGAGAATGCCATATGTTTTGGTTGGAATTTTGATCATTATCATAAATAAAACTAAACCGGCAAATAAAAATGCAGCTTGTTTTAAAAAATAATATGATGCAATAACTTCGTGGGACATATATGCAATTACATTTGAAGCTGAAAAAATCATAATCAGTCCAAATATAAATAATAAAATTGTTACAATCAATAATGGCTTATCTAAATATTTAAATGTCTTTCGCATTATATCACTCCGCTTTATAATAATATATCATATTTTTAGAAATATTTTTAGAAAAAAAGTGCTTATGATAATTTTATTAACACTTTTTGTCAATTTACATATTTTATAATAGATTATGAAAAGGAGGCAATATTATGTATTACTATGGTGGTGGATCAAGCTGTGGTTGCAACACCCAAATGTATCAAATGCCTTATTATAATGCTTGTAGCTGTGGTGGCAATAATTCTAATTACGCAATTATTTTAGTATTATTTATTTTATTAGTAATTGTGCTTGGTACACGTTTGAGTAATTAATATTTGATTACGTATAAGTTTCTTATACGTTTTCTTTTTATATTCATCTAATATAGATAATTATTTTTGACTTTTAATAGTTATTGATATATAATATGTTTGTTTGATTACTTTAGGTAATTTGAAGTTATATAAGAGGTGGTTATCATGTTAAAAACAACTGATATATTAGATGAAAGTGATAAAAGACTAAGAACTGTTAGTAGCGAAGTTAAATTTCCTTTAACAGAAAAAGATAAGAAAACAATTGAGTTAATGCTTAAGTATTTGCATGATAGTCAAAATGAAGAAATAGCTGAAAAATATGATTTACGACCAGGAATGGGGCTTGCTGCAATTCAAGTTGGTGTGGCAAAAAGATATTTTGTTGTTACTGATGATTTAGGTGATGGAAAATTTGATGATTATATTTTAATAAATCCTAAGATTATTAGTAATTCAGTTGAAAAAATTTATGTTGAATCTGGCGAGGGGTGCTTGAGTGTAAATAGACCTGTTGAAGGTATTATTCCTAGATATGCGCGAGTTAGCCTTGAAGCTTATGATATGGAAGGAAATAAGATTCATGTTAGAGCACGTGAGGAATTGGCAATTGCAATGCAACATGAGTTAGATCACTTAAATGGTGTTTTATTTATAGATCACATTGATCCTAAAAATCCATATAAAGAAAAAGACAAGATGCGAGCTATCTAGTCTTTTTTTATAAAGTTTCATCATAATTTGTTAATTTAACACTAACTAACTTTGAAACACCAGATTCTTGCATAGTAATTCCATATAATGTTCCGGCATATTCCATAGTCTTTTTTTTATGAGTTATAATTAAAAATTGTGTTTTATTTATATAATGATTCAAATACTTTCCAAAGCCTTCAACATTAGCTTCATCAAGGGCTGCTTCAACTTCATCAAATAAGCAAAATGGAACGTTTCTGACATTTAGAATGGCAAAAAGAAGTGAAATGGCAGTCAAAGTTTTTTCGCCTCCAGAAAGTAAAGAGATTGTTGTTAGTTTTTTTCCAGGAGGAGATGCAACAATATCAACACCGGTAGTTAAAATGTCTTCTGGATTTGTCAGTTTTAAATCGGCATGACCTCCACCAAATAATTCTTTAAATACACCCTGAAATTCAGTTTTAATTTTTGTAAATGTGTTTTGAAATTCTTCTTTCATCACATCATCCATTTCATTCATAATTTCTAAAAGAGTATTTTCTGCCTTGTATAAATCTTCTTTTTGATTAGTTAAAAATACATATCGCGTATTAACCCTCTCATACTCTTCTATTGCTGCTAAATTAACCATTCCAAGAAGTTTAATATTAGCTTTAAATTTATTAACTTTTAGGCGTGCTTCTTCAGGATCTATATCAAGTTTATACTCAGCTTTAGCACGTTCAAATGTTAGTTCATATTCTTCACTAAGAGATGTTAACATATTGTCAATCTTAACATCTAACCGATTGATTGTAATTTCTAACTCGCGAGATTGTTTTTCTAAGTTTTTCAAAGTTACATTTTTTAATTTATCTTGTGCTTCTCTTTCTTCTATATTAGCTTTCAAAGTATCAATTTGTTTATTTAATAAAGACAATTGAATTTGAATTTGTTCTTTTTCTGTACTTTTTTCGTGGAAAAGATTTATTAATTCTTGTTCTTTTTCATCTAATGAATTATTATTAATTAATTGCAAACTTTCCCATTCTTTTGTAATATCATCAAGTTTATTTTTTAATTCATTAAGTTCTGTTGTTTTTGTATCATATTTTTCTTTTAATCCTACTTTAGATTTTACTATTTCATAGTTTTTTTCTTCCAAAGAAGACATTTCTGTTGATAAAATTTCGATTTGATCTAAGATATCTTTTTGTTGTTGTTTTATATATTTTTCTTGTTCTTCTAGATGTTTTAATTCTTGTTTAGCAATAATTATGCTTCTTGTTGCAAATGTAGATCCTCCTGTCATTGATCCACCTATATTAATTACATCACCATCTAAAGTTATTATTTTATATTTATTATTGAGTAATTTATTAATATTTAAAGCTGCATCCATTGTTGTTGTGATTAAAATATTTCCAAATTGATTTTCAATAATATCTTTATATTGTTTATTATAGGTAATTAAATTACTTAATACATCAATAAAATCAGAGTCTTTTTTTAGAGTTTCATAAAGTTCTTGATCAATATGCCTTCCTTTTATAATTGATAAAGGAAAAAATGTTGCTCGACCAAGGCGATTGTTCTTTAAATAATCAATTGCTTGTTTGGCAGAATTTTCATCAGTGGTTATAATAAAATTTTTATTTGATGTGATAGCCACATTTAGAGCTTTAGTATATTTATCATCTATTGTTATAATATTGCCTATGGTGTTGTGTATTCCAGTTAAATTTGCATTTTTTAAAATGCTTCTTACACTGTTTGGAATATCTCCACCCTGTTCTATTTCTTGCCGTAATGATGTAATTTTATTAGCAAAAGTAATAAGTTTTTGATCAAAACTAGAATAGTCTTTATTTAGAATACTTTTTTTATTTTTTAATGTTGATAATTTTTCAGTTATTTCAGTTTCTTTTTGTAATTCTAATTTTGATTTTTCGACTATTGATGATAATTCTTCATTCAAAATAGTAATATTTCTTTGACAATGTGCTTTATGATCAAGCAAGGTTCTTATTTCTTCTTTGATTTCATCTTCTTCTTTAGTTGTTTTGCTGCGTTCTTTTAGGAGTTTTCTTTCACCATTTATTTTTTCTACCTCTTCTGTGATTTGAAGCAAATTTTTAGTTAGTTTTTGTTGTTCTTGTTGTAAATTTTCTAATTTTATACTACTTTCTAAATTTGTTGTATCATTTTTCGAAGTCTCTGTTGAAATATCAATAATATCTTTATCTATTTTTTCTTTTTTAGTCTTTGCAGTTTGTAACTGTTGATTACTATTTTCAATATCATATGCTAATAATGCTACTTCATAATTATCTAGACCCTTTTTATTTTCAAGATATTCTTTAGCTTTTTCACTTTGTTCCTTTAATGGAGCAACTTGTTGCTCTAGTTCATTTATGATGTCATTAATTCGGTCTAAATTATTATGAGTTCTGTCAAGTTTTCGTAATGCTTCTTCTTTTCTTTTTTTATATTTTAAAATTCCAGCTGCTTCTTCAAAAATTATTCTTCTATCTACGGCAGAATTACTTAGAATTTTTTCTACTTCACCTTGTGAGATGATATTAAAAGACTCTTTTCCCATACCAGAATCTAGAAGTAAGTCATTAATATCTTTTAGGCGACATTTTTCGCCGTTTAAATAATATTCATTTTCGCCACTTCGATAAACGCGTCGTTTAATTGAGATTTCACTATATGGTACTTGTAGAAAATGGTCTGAATTATCAAATATTAATTCAACACTTGCAACATTTAATGGATTACGACTTTTGCTTCCTGAAAAAATTACATCACTCATTGAATCAGAGCCTCGTAATGACTTAACTGATTGTTCTCCTAAAACCCATCTTACAGCATCAACAACATTACTTTTTCCAGAGCCATTTGGTCCAACTATACATGTGGTTTTATCATCTAGTTTAATATCTAATTTATCTGCAAAAGATTTGAAACCTGTAGCAATTATTTCCTTCAAATACATAGACTTCACCCTATTTATAAGTATACTATAAAGTAACTTTTAAAACAAGAATATTGTTTGTTATCAAGGGAGAGACATTTAATTTTTACTTATTATTTAATGCATTATTTGCTGTAGCTTTCACTCAAAAGCTCATCTAATGTTAAAAATGTATATCCTTTTTGAGTAATATAATTAATTATTAATGGTAATTCATTTATTGTTTGAACAGTTAATGGTAAAGAAATAATTGAGGAATTAGTTAGTTTTTCTTTTACTGTTTTGTAAGGTGTTGATGTTGGTCTAATAGTTGGAATAATTGTATGTAATTTTAATTTTGAACAAAGATCTAATACTTCTTTTTGATCATACTCAGCATAGCAAAATTTCGGTTCTTTTTTTGTTAGTGATGACATATAATCTAGAGCACTATTAAAGTAAAGTTCATTATATTTATTATCATAACTTAATAATTCGATTTCATGATTTAATAATGTTAAAATTGTAGAAGTATTATTTTCTAAAAACAATCCGTCAATAAATAGTGTAGACTTAACGTTTTGATTTTTTAAGATGTTAATTAATTCAGTAAAATTATTATTATCTATTATTTTAAAAACTAGGGCAACACTTTTTCGATCACTATTACCTTGAACAATATATTTGTCATAATAGTCATCAATTGAAATAGTTGGATAGGTTTCTTTAAAAGTGGTTAATGTTTCATTATACATACCATATTGTTTCATTTTATTATAACTTTCTTCATAATCAATTTGACGACCAGTTTTACCTGGAATAATATTATTTCCTACTATTTTAGCATTTTGAGATTGTATTTGATACTTTTCACTTGATAGGCGGATTTGTTGCATAATTGGGTCACTTTCACGGATGATATCTACTACTTTATTAGTATAAAAAAAACTAAATAGTAAAAGTAGGATAGCTGAGAAAGGTTTTAATAATTTATTTATTTTCATATACTCACCTGTTGTAAATATATGAAAAAAAAGTTCAAAACATGAACTTTTTTTATTGTATAATATTTTTATTTTTTTATTATTATTTTACATTTTGTAAAGCATCTTTTCTAGAGAAGTTTTGTCTACCTTTTTTGTCTGTTCCTAGTGCTTTAACAATTATTTCATCACCAAGTGAAACAGCATCCTCTACTTTTTCGATTCTTTCAGGTGCTAATTGTGAAATATGAACTAATCCTTCACAGCCTGGCCATAATTGAACGAAGCAACCAAAATCTTCTATTTTGACAACTTTAGCTTCATATATTTTTCCAACTTCTACTTCACGTACAATGGCTTCAATCATTTCTTTTGTCTTGTTGATTATTTCACGGTCAGTATGATAAATAATAACACGACCATCATCTTCTAAATCAACCTTTACTGCATTAACATTTGTAACTTCTGTAACATTTGAGGCATCACAAATAATTTTAGTGATTGTTTCACCACCACGACCAATTACATCTTTTATTTTGGCTGGATTTATCATAAATGTTTCCATTTTTGGTGCATATTGTGATACTTCTTTACGTGGTTGTTTAATTTGTTTTGCAATAACTTCTAATATTTCTAATCTTGCTTTTTTAGCTTGGTCTAGAGCTTCTTTTAATATTTCTTTAGTTACACCTTTTATTTTAATATCCATTTGTAAAGCTGTTATTCCTTCTTTAGTTCCTGCAACTTTAAAATCCATATCACCTAAATGAT
>CALVIF010000013.1 GCA_944329395.1 uncultured Bacilli bacterium
TTCTGCTAATATTGGAAAATATGCAATAATGGGCGAAGAAGATGATGAGAGATTTTCAACTATTTTTAATCAAAGTGATTTTACTATTTAAATAATGATTATGATTTAATTTATAATGAATCTAGTAGTCCAATTTTAATTGTTGGAGTTTCTAGTATGATTTCTAAAAATGATGATATTAATAAAGCTTTTAGTTATTTCAATAAAGAAACATATAATTCTAATATTTATACAATTGCTTTATTACATGAACCTGATTTAGTTGATAAGATTAGCAGTAATTATGATGTTGATTTATATTTAGCTGGACATTCACATAATAATAGTATTAATTATCCTTGGGGTGGTTCTCCTTACAAAATTAATGGTGCTTTAAAATACAACGAAGAATACTATGAAATAGGAAAAGCAAAACTATTTATTTCTAGTGGAATTGGTACTAATGGAAATGGTATTCGACTTTGGTGCTTACCTAGTATAAACTTTTTTAGATTATCTAATGAATAATTTCTTTAGTTTTGAAAATAATGATTCTTTTTTGGGTTGAGTATTTTCTTTATAAATTGGTATACTACCAATTTTTTCTTTGTCTAAATAAATAGTTATTACACCTTTTTGAGTAGAATTAATATTTTTTAAATAGACAACAGTTTTAATTTTATTTAATTCTGATTGCGTTAGTGGATAATAAAAATCTTTTTTTATATATAATTTATTATTAGACTCATCAGTTACATTAAAATTATTTTTGTCTATTATTTTATAATTTTGATACTTCGAAAAAGCATTTTCTAATAATGTCTCATGAGTTGTATATATATCGCCATCATTAAGCGATACAGCTATTAAGTTTAAATTATCTTTGGTAGCAGTAGAAACAAATGTTTTACCGGCACTTGGTGTATAGCCATTTTTTCCTCCTGTGCAGTATTCATAAGTAGATAATAATTTATTGCGATTATACCATAAATACGTTTTGGTTGGAGTTGAAACTGTGTATTTTTTAGTTGATGATATTTTTCTAAAGACTTTATTCTGATATGCATATTTCATTAATAGGGCCATATCATAAGCAGTTGAGTAATTTTTTGTTTCTTCATCTAATCCATGAGGGTTAGAAAATATAGTGTTAGTCATACCTATTTCTTTGGCTTTTTTATTCATTTCTAATACAAATTTATCTTCACTCCCAGAAATTTCTGTAGCTATAGCAACTGAAGCATCATTTCCACTTCGTAGTATTAATCCATATAAAAGATCTTCTAATGTCATTTCTTCGCCAACTTCAATGTAAATATTAGTACCATACATTTTTAAAATTTCTTCACCAATTTTTATTTTTTTATCAAGTTTACCCTGTTCAATAGCAATAATAGCTGTCATTATTTTGGTAGTAGATGCAATTAATCTTTTTTCATGCGGATTATTTTGATAAATAATACGACCACTATCAATATCCATTACAATACTGGATGTAGATAAATCTTTGGCGTTAATGTTTGGAATAAATGATAAAAAGGTTACTATTATTAATAAAAATTTTATTATATTCACTTTATCACCTGATTTATTTTATGAATTTTTAATATTTTTTATGTTTTATTTTGGCATAGATATATATTTTAATAAAATATTGATAGTGATAAATTGATATATAAATTATTAAACAAAAAAACCATATATTATATATATAGTTTAATTTCTAAATGGTCGGGAAGACAGGATTTGAACCTGCAACCCCTTGGTCCCAAACCAAGTGCTCTACCAAGTTGAGCCACTTCCCGTTAAGAATGGTGCGCTCGAAGGGATTCGAACCCCTGACCTTTTAGTTCGTAGCCAAACGCTCTATCCAACTGAGCTACGAGCGCAGCTCCATTTTAAAATGTCAGTGCATATTGCAATTAATATAAAAATGGTGGCTCCAGCGGGAATCGAACCAGCGACACAGGGATTTTCAGTCCCTTGCTCTACCGACTGAGCTATGAAGCCAAATATGGCGGTCTCAACGGGACTCGAACCCGCGATCTTCTGCGTGACAGGCAGACGTGTTAACCAGCTGCACCATGAGACCATTATTGGTTGCGGGAAGAGGATTTGAACCTCTGACCTTCGGGTTATGAGCCCGACGAGCTACCGAGCTGCTCCATCCCGCGATATAATATGGCGGAGGAAAAGGGATTCGAACCCCTGCGCCGCTTGCACGACCTGTCGGTTTTCAAGACCGATCCCTTCAACCAGACTTGGGTATTCCTCCGTTTTTAGTCTTCTCATTTCAGACGACAAATTGATTATAGCATAGTAATTTTACTTATGTCAACATTTTTTTGTAAGTTTTTTATTTTATAAATATATATGCTCTTTATAGCCATATATATGTATTTTTTTACAATAAAGTGATTTATTTATGTGAATAAAATTTAGAAAAATAATTGAATTTCTTTTATAAATAAACTCTTTCCTATTATTTAATTAATTCAACCTACTCTATGCTTTATTTTATGAATGTTACTTTTATCATAAATTAAATTTAGTAAAGCTTTATCATTTTTAATTAAAAAACTCATTGATTTGTTAACCAATGAGTAATTTTTTAAATGGTGCCTAAGGCCGGACTTGAACCGGCACGAGGGTTTATTCTCGCAGGATTTTAAGTCCTGTGCGTCTACCTGTTCCGCCACTCAGGCATGGTGACCTGTATGAGATTCGAACTCATGACCCTTTGATTAAAAGTCAAATGCTCTACCGACTGAGCTAACAGATCAATTATTAGATGGCTGCCTCGGTTAGATTCGAACTAACGCATGTCAGAGTCAAAGTCTGATGCCTTACCACTTGGCTACGAGGCAATACAGTGGTGGAGAGGAATGGATTCGAACCATTGAACCCGAAGGAACAGATTTACAGTCTGTCGCGTTTAGCCTCTTCGCTACCTCTCCAAAAAAAATGGTGCCGAAACCAGGACTTGAACCCGGAACCTACTGATTACAAGTCAGTTGCTCTACCAATTGAGCTATTTCGGCATGGTGGGCGATACAGGACTCGAACCTGTGACCCCCTGCTTGTAAGGCAGGTGCTCTAACCAACTGAGCTAATCGCCCGAAAATAAATCAGTTGACAGTATTAACTATATCAGTTTATAAATATTTTGTCAACATTTTTTTTGCTTTTTTTAGTTTTTTTGTTCCATTTCTTTTAATTCAATAGCTTTATCTTTTATCCAAATATCTAACTGTTTTTCTAATGTTGAAAAACCTAGTGGTGTTTCAATTATTTTATTTGATTTTTTTTTGTTTATTCTATAATCAAAGTTTTTAATACTTAACTTTACATGATGTGCCTTAGGATTTTCTTCTATTACTTTTACTTTAATTGTTTCACCAATTTTTACATAATCATGTATATTTCTTACAAAGTTATCAGATATTTCCGATATATGTATTAAGCCACTATAATATTCGTCTAAGTTAACAAATATGCCATATTTTTCAATTCCTGTTACACATCCAGTGACAATTTCACCATATTTATACTTATTCATTTGATACACCTTCGTTTTGATTATAACATTTTTGTGAAAATATAACAAGATTGATTCTTTACTAATAAAATTATTCAATGTATAATGTTTGTGGTGATTAAATTGAAAAATGATGATATTGAAAAAAGAATTAATGCTATTATTGATAAAATAAGACCTTTTTTATTAAGCGATGGTGGTAATTTGGAATTTGTTGAATTTAAGGATGGAGTTGTATATGTTAGATTGCTAGGTGCATGCGAAGAATGTCCCATGATTGATATTACTTTAAAAGATGGTATTGAGGAACTTATTATTAACGAAATTCCTGAGGTTAAAGAGGTAAAAAATATTAGCAAGTAATTTATACATAAAAGTTCATATGAGGCATATGAACTTTTTTATTTAGTAAATGTTTGTATATTATGAAGCCAATTTATTTCTATAAGGTTTTTATAATTATTTTTTAAAATATAAAATATTGTACTAAGATATTTTTCATATTCATCAACTCTATTTATATATTGTTTTAATTCTTCTTGTGTACATATATTATTTATTATTTTTTCATATTGATCAAAATAATAATTTGGAAATAATAATCTAGCATATAATAATCTACATTCATTAATATTTTTAATTTTATTTAATACATTTTTTATCTTATTATTATTGTATGCTTTTGTCCAAAAAATTTCTTTTAAATATTCTGCTATATCACGAATACTATAATCAACAATTATATTTAATGGATTATAATATTCCTTTTTTATCATTCTTCTGCGACTAATGGATAATTCTTTTTGATTATCATTTATATTATATTTAAAATAGTTTATAGCAGTTTCTGCCATTCCAAGATAGTAATCTATGCTTTCATCTATAAATTCATATTTTCCTTTTATGTGAAGACTTTGATATTCAATATAATCAACTTTTCTTGACCATAATATATTCCAATTAGTTCTATCTAATAAATATTTTATATTATTATTTAATAATCTTTGAATAGGAAATTCATGTTCTATATTCTTTTTTTCAATTAATACATATAATCTGTTATTATATTCTGTAAAAATTTTTTTGTTTTTATTAATAATAATTTGATCAAATTCTTTATATTGTTTAGTTATTAAATATTCTTCATAAACTGTTTCTATATTGTTAATTGGACTAAATTCATATAATTTACCTTGATTTTTTATATAATATTTATTATTCATATTAACAAAACATATATCATTAAAATTATAATTATATTTTATAGTATTTATCATATAATCAACTCAGTAAATTTTATGTAATAAAAAGAAGAGAAATTACTTTTCTCTTCCTTTTGTTTGTATAGGAGAATCTCCAATCATTTGAAGCATGTCATTTATTGCTCTTTGATATTCATTTCTTTCATTTACATATTCATCTCGTCTTGCATCATATATGCTTGCTTGTTCATTGCTTTGTTCAGTTTGAGCAATTAATCTTTCTTGGTGCTCTGCAACTCTTCTTGCTGTTTCTTTTAGTTGAATTTTACTATCCTCTGCTTCTGCTTCAGCAATTTCCGCACTTTTTTTTGCTTCTTCTGCTTTATTTCTCGCTTCTTCTGCTTGATGTTGTAAATTTGCAATTTCTGCTAAATATTCTTTAAGAGCATCCAAGCTTGTTATGTTATCAACTATATCTAAAATATTTAAAGATGGTTGTGCTTCATTTTTATCTTGATGTTCTATAGTCATATTTTTTTCTTGTTCTATATAGCTTCTCTCTGGAACAATAATTGGCGTTTCCCTAGAAACAGGTCTTAATGATTGCTCTTCAATTGTTGTCGGAGATATTGTTGGTTTAGATTCAGTTTGAGCGCTATATTCATCTGAAATTTCTTCTGATGAGTATTTTTCTATTCTAGCTATAGAGGAAGCATTTTGGCTTACTTTAGGCATTTGCATATCTAGTTGTGGTGAATTTATCATATCATTAGAATCAATACTTATTTCTTCCTCAGCTGGCATTGATGAAATATCATTTTCAGTGGTTATACTTTGTAAAGAACTACTTTGACTATTTATTTCTATATTAGCTTGCATTGCTGGTTTAATTTTTAAAGCCTTATATCCCTCGCTTGCTATTTTACCGTGAATATCTAATAATTGAATCATAGCAGCAACTTTTGGATTTATAGCTGTTACCATTACAACTTGTGCATCTTGATATACTGGAGTAGAAGTATTTTCTTCAGTAGATTGAACTAATGATGAGTTAGCATTAGAAAAGGCACTATATTTTGAAACAATTGCTGTATATGATGGAGCCCTTAATTTAATTTTTTGAGCAGAACTTATTTCTCTTATTTCTGCATACTGTGCATCACACAAATCTACGTTTTCTAGTATTGTCATATTTAGACCTCCATTCTATTATTCCGCTTTAGATAACTCACGCAAAACATCTTTAATTCTATTCCATTCACTTTCGCTCTCTACACCTAGCAATTTTGGTTCACCAGATGATTGATCAATATTGGAAACATAAACTGTAATATTTTCATTTTCATCTCTTTCATTTTTTGTATATACTACATATTCTTTTCCTGTATCTTTAAACTCAAAAGCTAAAATTACTTCAACTTCTTCTATTGAACCATCATTAGAAACAATTGACATAACTTTTCTTTCGTTAGCTTTATTTTCTACCATAATAATAATCCTCCTTATTATTCATATATTATAATTTTAACATATTTTTATATAAATACAAGCTTTTTACTTAACTTTTTTTAGGAGGAAAGTTCTAGCGCCATAACTACAATAGTTACTTTTATAATCGCTTAAAATATTAATATTATTTATTTTAGTGGCATTTTTATTGTTTGAATCATTAAATCCTTTTAATCTAAGTTTTCCATATGCATAGTCTCCAAATATATAATCAAAAGAATCAAAATATTCAGTTATTTTCATTTTTATTTCTTCTAGGTTAAAACAATTTCTATCATTTTCAATAATTTCATATTTTTGATTATTTAGTTCTATAATTTTACTTTCCATATTGCACCTCTTAATAATTATATCATATTAACTATTCTATGGGGATAGAAATCAAATCAGATCTAGTTTGAATTCCCGATGCATAATAATTTGGAACTACTCCTTTGATAATTTTAATTGTTAATGGTGCGGTTATTTTTATAATACTTTTTTTTGATGTTGTTGGCATTGTTATTTGTTCTTCTACTTCTACTACAACATTTGTTTCTATAACAATATTATTTATTCCATAACTTGTAATAGTAGTTTCTAGATTCGATTGTACTTGACCTATAAATGATAATTTAATAGGAATATTAGGGCCAACATTAGAAAAAAGGCTGTTTCCTCTTAAAGCTCCAATTGGTACTTCACATAATACTCCATCTTTTATTGATTTTATATTTTTTAATTTAAAGTTATTGGATATAGCAAGATCTTCTACCTTCCCTTCTTCTAATTTTGTTAGTTTCGATTGAATGTTATTGGTTATTTTTAAAAGTAGTTCATTTACTTTTTGGGTATTATAATCTAACATTTCAATTTCTCCAGAAGAATCTTTAGTTATTACAAAGAGGTCTTTTTCATAGTTTTCAATTATTATTTCATTAACAGTTGAATTTACAATATTATTAGCGAAACGATTAGCTTCAATATTTACATAGCGAGCTAAAATGGGATTTAATTTTCTTCCAATTAATTCTAGCATAAAAAAAGAAAAGACTATATTAGCAAGTAATAGCAATATAGTTAATTTTAATTTATTCATAGTAGTCATTTTTAATTAAAATTACATCTTCTCCTATTTTTGTTATATCTTTCCATTTTACTTCCATATCATTTTCTCTATTTAATGAAAAAAATGTTTTATTTGCTTCAATTATTAATGTGTCAATACTACCGGTATCTGTTATATTAGCATCAATAATTGTTCCAATATTTTTTCCATCATTTATATTTACTATATTTTTAGTTTGTAAATCAGATAATCGCATATAATATCACCTTTATTTAAGTATATTTTTTTTATTTGCGTTTATGCATTATCAAAAAACTATTTTAAAACTTTTTTTAATTGTTTTATGGCTCTTTTTTCTAATCTTGATACTTGAGCTTGACTGATACTTAATTCATCAGCTATTTCCATTTGAGTTTTTCCAACAATATAACGATTATCAAGTATTTGTCTTTCACGTTCATCAAGTTCATCAATAGCAGTTTCTAAGGCTATTTTAGTTGATAATTCAGCATTATTAGTTTTTTTGTCTTCAATTTGATCATATAAATAAATTGTATCTCCACCATCATTATAAATTGGTTCAAACATACTTACTGGTTCTTTTAATGAATCTAGTGCTGTTATAACATCAGTGGTTGAAACATTTAATTTTTTTGCTATATATTCAACCGAAGGTTCTTTAGCATGATTTATTAAATATTCTTCTTTAATTTTTAGTGATTTATATGCTATATCTTTAATTGAACGACTTATTCTAACTTGACTATTATCTCTAATATAACGCCTTATTTCACCAAGAATCATTGGTACTGCGTAAGTTGAGAATTTTACATCATGACTTAAGTCAAAATTTTTAATTGCTTTTAATAATCCAATACAACCAATTTGAAATAAATCATCCAAATTATCCGTTTTGTTTGAGAATTGTTTTAATATTGATAAAACTAATTTTAAATTTCCACTTACTAATAAATCACTGGCAAATTTATCCCCTGTTTTAGCTTTTTTAAAAAGTTCAATCATTTCTTCATTAGTAAGAACTGTAATATTGCTTGTATTTATACCTGTTATTTCTACTTTGTATTTTGCCATTTTAAAAGCTCCTTTCAAATAGATTATGATGAAAAGAGCTTTTTATTATTCATTTATTATACTAATTTTGATTATATTTTTCTAAAAAGAAATGTTTTTCATTATTTACTTTTATTGCTAAGACAGTATCAACATTAACATTTTCACTTGATTTAAAAATATTATATGCCACATTTTTATTTATTTTTTCTAAGTTTTTGATAAGATTTTTTATTTCTAACCGTTTAGAATCTTTTTGATGTTCTTTAGTGGTAAAGCGACAAGCACAGTTAATAAATTCTAATTCATTACTTTTGGCCCAATTTATTATATCTTGTTCTCGAACTAAGTATAATGGTCTAATTAATTCCATTCCTTGAAAGTTTGTACTTTTAAGTTTAGGCATCATTCCTTTATATTCTCCACCATATAGTATCGACAATAATATGGTTTCAATAACATCGTCAAAATGATGTCCTAGAGCAATTTTGTTACAACCTAATTCTTTGGCACGATTATATAAAAAGCCTCTACGCATTCTTGCACATAAATAGCATGGCGAATCAGATGCATGAGTATTTACTATTTCAAATATATCTGAATTAAATATATTAATATTAATACCTAATTTTTTGGCATTATTAATTATCTTTGTTCTATTTTCTTCATTATATCCTGGATTCATAACAATATAATGCAATTGGAAATTGACTTTGCCATGTTTTTGTAATTCTTCTAGACATTTTGCTAATAACATTGAATCTTTACCGCCAGAAATACAAACAGCTATCTTATCATTTTCTTGTACTAATTCATAATCTCTTATAGCTTTTGTAAATGGACGCCAAATACTTTTTCGATATCTTGTAATTATGCTTCTTTCAATTTCATTTTTAGTAATCATTTTAAATTCCTCTATTGTTCTAAATAATTTTTGCCTTTATGTGGTTCTTCTCGTAATAGTCCTTTAAAATCTTGTTGGCGAAGCACTTCATAAATTACAATTGCTACACTATTTGATACATTAAGAGCTCTAACATTATCAGTCATTGGGATTCTCATGCAATGTTCTAGGTCTTTTTGTAAAATATCTTTTGGAATACCAGTTGATTCTTTACCAAAAATAAAATATAAATTTTCATTTTCATCATTAGTATAATCAAAACTTGTATGTGGTTTATGACCATATCTTGTAAAATAGTAATATATTCCTGGATTTTTTTCTTGAAATTCTTGATAATTTTCATAAACTGTGTAATTAAGCTTATCTATGTAATTAACACCACTTCTTTTTAAATGTGCATCATCTAGGGAAAAACCTAGTGGTTTAATTAGGTGCAATTTGGTATTGGTAGCAACACACGTACGCATAATATTTCCTGTATTTTGTGGAATTTCTGGTTCAAATAAAACTATATTATTCATTTTTCCTCCTAATTTAAAAGGAGATTACTCTCCTATTTTATTTAATTCTATAAATTGTTTAGCCCTATTAATTGATAAAGGCGATTCTGTTTCTTGAAGAATACTACTGATAGATGAGTCTTCAAATATTACTATTGCTGGATAATTTTCTGTAAGTTTTACCTTGTAATTATATTTATCATTAAATTCTTTTACAAATTCTTCTTGGTTAACATCACTTAGATTTAAATAAACTATTGAGTTTTGTAAATTTTCTTTTTTTATTAATTTTATAAAATCAGTTTCAAAATTGCGACAATTTTTGTCACTTGCAGTACACATATAAATTGTACAATTTGGATTTTCTAAAACATAGTGATTTAATTCTTTACTTGTTATTTCAGATAAAGTCCCTTTTATTACGGGAATTTCAAGCATACTTTCACTATATACTTGGTAACATTTACAAAAATATAGTGTTGTGGCAATCGTTATTAAGCAAATAACAAATAATATTAAATAATTTTTTAATGGAATATTTCTTGTTTCATCTTTCATAAAATCACTTCCTAATATATTATCATTTTAACACAAAATTATTCTTTTTAACAACTAAATTTTTGATATATATGATTGAATTATATTTCTAACTTCAATTGCTGTTTCGTCATAAAAGTCAAATCTTAAAGAAACCCGTTCAGTTATGTTAGATAAGTCTAGTTCTCTGATTTTATAGTTTAAGATATGAGTATTAATTTTATCAAAAAATACTGGAAATTTACGCTTTTTTATGTCAATTAAATTATAATTATAAATATGTGATTTTATTCCTAATATATTATCTTTAATAATCATATTTTCTACTCTTCCATAAGCTAAAACTTCTATATTGGGATAACAGTTAAATAATTTTTGATAATTTTTTATCATTTTATTTATTTCAGAATCTGTTAATTCTACTGAAATATTTATTTGATTTAAACCTAATTTTGTTAAATAGTATACACTATAGGAATTATAGACATTTAAGCCATAATCTCCTAATAAATTAGCTTTAGAAAAGTCAAAATATTCAGAGCAAATATTTCTTTCTTTTAGGTTATTGGTTATATTTTTTAAGCAACGTGGTAATTTATAATAAATATTATTTAAATTGTGATACTTTTTATATAATTCTTCATCTGATACATATATTCTACTAATATTTTCTAAAAGACAAGCTTTTAATTGTTCTTCATTCATAACTGATGCTGATAGTCCTAAACTTTGTGGTTTACTTAATGGCTTAAAAATAGGTTGATTGATAATAACTGGCTTTTTCTCATTTTCTCTTAATTTCATTAATTTAGAAACAGCATTGCGGCGCAATTCATTTATTTCTTTAATTGAAATAAAAATATTTTTATCAAATTCTATTGTAACATTTTCGCAAATAAATGGAGTTTGCCCTAATTTAGTTAATTGATGTTTTATTTTTTCTTCTGTTATTGGCATTGTTATTGACTTTTCAACACTATCTCCTGTTACAATTACATTATTCTTACCATCTGATACTATTATTTCTAAGGGGTGATTTAATAAGCATTTTGCTTTAATTGTAATAGGAATTTTTTTATCAGAATAATTTTTAAGTGTAGTTAATAATTTATAGTCTTGTGTTTTAGTGACAGTATCTTTCATTGTTAAGCCTACTTTATTATCAACATAGCAAATATCAGTTGCTGAATTAATCATTTGTCCTTTTTCATCATAAATATAATTAACAATAAAACCTGTTTTTGCATTTAAGAAGCGAATTCCATCTTGTTGATTAAGAGGATGTTTTAATTTAATTTTTATCTTATTTTTAGTAACTTCAATCACTTTACCAATCTCTAGTCCTATATGATTTGGCGTTTTTATATTCATAAGTTCAGCAACAGTACAATTAAATAAATGTCCTTTTGTAAATTCACGATTAAAAATTGTTTTTAGTTTATCATTATATGATTCAATATCTATATTTCCATCATTATCAATTAAATCACGATAAAATTTGGTTATAAAGCCAACGTACTCTGGACTTTTCATTCGTCCTTCAATTTTAAAACTTACAACATCACTATTTAAAAGATGTTTAAAATATGCTGCAGTGTTTAGCTCCTTAGTACTTAATAAGTATTTGTTTTCATTAATTATTTTATTATCACATTCTAAACTATATGGTAGACGGCAGCTTCCAGCACATTCTCCACGATTTCCACTTCTTGAACCTATCATACTACTCATTAAACAACAACCAGAATAACATATACACAACGCTCCATGTACAAAAACTTCTTTTTCTATTGGAACATCTATTTCTTCAATTTCTTCTAGGCTCAGTTCTCGTGAAAATACAACTCTTTTTACACCTAAATCATAAAATAGTTTTGCTGTTTCAAAAGATGAAGTATTGGCTTGTGTTGAAGCATGAATTTCAAGGTTTGGATATTTTTCACGTAATAGGCAAATCATACCAAAATCTTGGACAATTACTGCATCAATATTATTTTTATGTAAAAATTCTATTTGATTTAAAAATTCTTTAACTTCTTCATCTTTTATTAAGGTGTTCATGGTTGCATATATTTTGACATTATAAAGATGACAGAGTTTTATTGCATCAACAATTTCTTCATTAGTAAAATTTGGAGCAAATTTTCTGGCACCAAAATTTTTACAGCCTAAATATACAGCATCCGCTCCGTTATGAATAGCTTGCTTTAAGCAATCCATTGAACCGACTGGTGCTAATAATTCTTTCTTTTTCATAATGTCACCTCAGTTATCTATAGATTATATCATATAATCAAAAGATAATAAATAATCGTTCTATTCATATATTTATAATATGAAGGAACAAGAAGAATTAATTAAACGACTAAGTTTTGAGAATTTTATTTGGGCTATTTATATTGTTATTGCTGTTTTTAATATTTATGGTGATGAATTAATTAAAAAATCTATACGAAATAATGATCAAGAGGCAGATAAAACTGCAAAAAAAATTTTTTTAGTTATTTTTTTAATAACTGCTCTTATTTATCTTTATTTTTTATTAAGAAATTACAATGATTTAAAAAAGCATTTTATGGATGAGGAATATTATGTACGATTTGTTGGGAGTGTTTTAACTTTTAGTGGAATTTTATGTTTTTTATATTTTCAAATTGCTATTAGTCGTGAGGCTGATACAGTTTCATCTATATAATTTGAAGGTAAGATTTAATAATATCCGAATATAATTTAATATGAATGAGCAAAATGTTATATTAGAAAAAATACAGATAGAAGAATATATTTGGATTATATATCTAATTATAATCGGTCTTTCTTTTTATGCTAATTCTTTAGAAAAAAAATATTATAAATATGGTGATATTGAATCAAAAGAAAAATATAGACAATTTACAATTTTAATTTTTTTAATTGCATTAATTGTCTATATATATTTTTTTAATGATAATTATAATGAAGTTAAAAATTTAAAATTAAGTGATTCTTATGACAGAAAATTTTTTAATAATGCTAATCTTGCTGCATCGACACTTATTCTAATAGCAGGAACAATATTTTTGTTTATTGCAATATATGATGTTAATTTAGATACAGAGATTGCATTTAGTTAAAAAAAAGACAAATATATTTTGTCTTATATTTTTACATATAGTTATCTGCTTTTACTTCCATGAAGCTTTGTGGATGAGCACAAACTGGGCAAACAACTAAAGCTTCTGTACCTTCATAAACATAGCCACAGTTACGGCATACCCAAATTTTATTTCCATCTTTTTTGAAAACACGGTCATCTTCAATATTTTTTAATAATCTTAAATATCTTTCTTCATGTTCTTTTTCAATTTCGCCAACTTTTTCAAATAGATATGCTAAACGTGTAAATCCTTCTTGTCTTGCTGTTTCTGCAAATTCTTTGTACATTTCTGTCCATTCATAATTTTCACCATTAGCAGCATCTTTTAAATTTTCAGTTGTTGTTGGAATTTCTCCACCATGTAGTTCTTTAAACCATAATTTAGCATGTTCTTTTTCATTGTTAGCAGTTTCTTCAAAAATAGCAGCTAATTGCTCATAACCATCTTTTTTTGCTTTACTTGCATAGTATGTATATTTATTTCTAGCTTGACTTTCTCCTGCAAAAGCTGCAAGTAGATTTTGCTCTGTTTTACTTCCTTTTAATTCCATAATTTAACCTCCTTTGATATTACTAAATATCACATTTATTATAACAAATCTATTGATAGTGTCAATAATTTTATATATTTGTTTGGAACATAAGCATATTATATTCATAAATTATTATAGGTGAATAGTATGAATATTAAACATCCATTCTTTTGTAAGTGTAATAATTGTAGACAAAGAAGAAAAGGTAATGTTTTTTATCTAGCAATTATTATCGTTGTATTTATAATTCTTTTTTATCAAATGCTTCTTTTACTTTTTATTACAACTCGTCTTAATGTTATTATTTTATTAGTTGAATTTTTCATGTTGTGTTTTTTGATTTTTTTCGTGCTCTTTTAAAATCAAATGATTTGCTTTTTCTAAATAATTAAGTAAATCTTTTACTTTACGAGTATTAATATAGTTAGAGTCTTTAAATGTTATTTTCCAAGGAATTTGAATTTTAGCATTAAATAATAATTTTTCATCTTCTAGATATTGATATTTACTCTGATATATATTATATAAACTTTCTATTTCGAGATTATTATATTCTAACTGAAAAAAATGGAGAAAGTCATTTATAACGTTTCCCATAGTAGACTTTTTCCAATTAATTAAGTAATTATTATCACTTTCTAAAAAATGCTCCAATGAAGCATTGTTATGTAAAAGCACTTGGCGTTCTGTTTTAGATTCTTGTTTTAATTTATACCAATTGTCTATATCATGTCTAGCATTATTTAATGATATATATATATAATTTATTTTTCTTATCAATAAATATTCTGCTGGTGACATATATATTTTATTTTCAATACTATCTTGTAAATCATAATAATATGTTAATAAATAATTTATTTCATTTGTTGTTTTTTCATATAATTGTTTTATTTTATCTAGATCTATATTTCTATATATTGTTGTCTTATTATGAAGAAGACTTAATGTATACATTAAATCTATAGCTTTTGTTTCTTTATCAATTTTATTTTCTAATATGTATGGGTATAACTCATATGGATCATTATAATCATTAATTTGATTTAAATAATGAGGAAAGTTATGACTTTTTAAATAATCATAGATAGATGCAGTATCATTTTCTTTTAATTTTAAACAATAAGTATTTTTATTTGTTTTAATAATTTTTATTTTATTTTTATAACTAATCTTTATTGGGATAATATTATACTTTTTTAGTATTTCTTTTTCTTTATTCATGTGTAGTTGGAATAATTATTTTGCTTCCTATTGTAAGATTAGTTAAATCATTATATTTTTCTAGCTCTTCTTTTGTTATTTTATATTTTTCTATTATAGTTTGAATTGTTTCTTCTTGACGTAATATATAAACAGAATATGTTGCGAAAGTTTCATCACTATCTTTGAACGATAAAAATAGTGAATTATTTTCTTCTGTATGATTAATACTTTCTTTTTCAACTTCAAGTGATATCATATCAGAATTTATATCCATATTGTTTTCACCATCACATTCTCTTGTATCTTCATTAATTTTTTTCTTTGATTCTTCAAAAACTGAAGTGTTTATTGTTGGTAAAATATCTTGTCTATAGTTTTCATCTTCATCTTTATATTTATTTTCTCTTGTACTTTGTTTAAGACTTTTTTCTTCATCAGATTGCTCAATTGTATCTAATATCTCTAATCCCTCTACTTTTATATCAATATAGCAAGTCATTGTGTCATCATTTTCTATTTCATAATGAAAATCCTCAATATCAACTTTAGCAGTTTCTAAGTCGATTTTTTCAGTTAATAAGATTTCTACTGGCCATTGCTCATTAAAATCTTCTTCTAAGCGAGATGCTTCAGTCATTTTATAACGGCCCGTAATTTTTAAATCACCAATAATATTACTTTGATCGATGAATTTTAAGTTATGATCAAGGGATATGGCAGTTATTTCACCAATCATAGTAGGAAATTCGATATTTTTATTAAAAGATATTGTTTTTTTCATATATTTTCTTCGATACTCAGTATTTTTAGTAATACCTTTTTCTTATCCTCCTACATAATGATATGAAAAAAGAAGAAATAAAATTCTTCTTTTGTTTTTCTATTTAAATAATTTTTCGTATATTTCTTGATAATTGGAAACCAAAATAAATTCAATATCTTTTTTTATATCTAGAGCTATTTCTTCTAAATCTTTTTCATTTTCAGTTGGAATAAATATTTTTTTAATACCTGCACGGTGTGCTCCAATAACTTTTTCCTTTAATCCACCAATAGCAAGTACTCTACCTCGTAATGTTATTTCACCTGTCATTGAAATATTTTTATCAACGGTTTTATTTGTTAATAAACTAATAAGTGCTGTTGCGATTGTTATACCTGCTGATGGACCATCTTTATTTACAGCTCCTTCTGGTACATGAATATGAATATCATTAGTTGATAATAACTCTGATTTAATATTAAATTCTTTTTGATTGGACTTTATGTAACTTAAAGCAATTTGACATGATTCTTGCATTACTTCTCCAAGGGAACCTGTTAAAGTTAAATTTCCTTTTCCTTTATACAAAGTTGCCTCGACTGGCAAAATGTCACCACCAAAGATTGTATAGGCCATTCCATTTACTATTCCAACTTCTGATTTATTACTATTTTCTAGATATAAATATTTCTTTTTTCCTAAAAAATCTTCTAAGTCATTTTCACCAATATTATAAAAACTATAATTTTTTTCTAATAAAACTTTCTTTACTATTTTTCTAAGTAAGGTAGCAATTACTCTTTCTAATTCACGAACTCCCGCTTCTTTTGTATAATTTCTAATCATTGTCATAATAGCCTCATCGGTTATTTGAACTTGAAGAGATGTAAGACCATGTTCTTCTAATTCTTTTGGAATAAGATGATTTTTGGCAATATCTAATTTTTCATATTCTGTATAACTTGATATATTAATTATTTCAAGACGATCTTTTAATTCATAAGGTATTTGTTCTATGTAATTTGCTGTAGCAATAAATAAAACTTTGGAAAGATCAAATTCTTCTTCAATATAGTGATCGGAAAATTTATTATTTTGTTCTGGATCTAAAACTTCTAAGAGACTACTTGCTGGATCTCCTTTTATATCTTTAGTCATTTTATCAATTTCATCTATAATAAAAACCGGATTGCTGGTTCCTGCTTTTCTAATTGCTTGAATAATTCTACCTGGATTTGCGCCAATATAGGTTCTTCTATGACCTATTATTTCAGCTTCATCATTAATTCCGCCAACACTTATTTTGGCAGTTTTTCGATTAAGACTTTTAGCAATACTTATAGCAAGAGATGTTTTTCCAACACCAGGAGGCCCAACTAAACAAATAATTGGACTTCGCAAATTATTAGTATTTTGCTTTACAGCTAAATATTCTATAATACGTTCTTTTATTTCTTCTAGAGCATAGTGTGAATTATCTAAAATTGCTTTTACTTTGTTTAAATCATCATTATCCTTTGTATAGATTCCCCATGGTAAATTTAACATCCAATCTAAATAGTCTCTAATCATTCCTACCTCAGGGGAATTACTATGAATAGTTTCATAACGATTTATTTCGTGATATATTTTTTCTTTAATTTTACTATTACATTTTAATTTTGCACATTTCTTTTTTAAGAAAACAATTTCTTCATCTTTACTGTTTGCTTCACCAAGTTCTTTTTGAATCATTTTAATTTTTTCACGTAAAAAATACTCTTTTTGGGCATCATTTAATTCTTTTTCTATCTCTGTATCAATTTTTTTCTCTAATTCAGCAAGTTTTATTTCTTCGTTCATTGCTTGAATTAGTAATTTACAACGTTTAATTGGTGAGATAGTAGTAATATATATTTTTTTATGATTGTAATCTATGGTTAAAAAACTTGCTATTAAATCACATAAATCACTTAAATTATTTATATCAGCAAGTTGATTCATGATAGCATTTCCTATATAAGGAACTTTATCAATATAGCGTTCTAGTGATTTTATTAAAAGATTAATATACGATTCATCTTCATCACTTGTTGGAATTTCTATTTCTTTAAAATTTGCACTATAATGTTTTCCTTCTGAAATATAATTTAATATTTCAACTCTTTTTATACCTTCAATTATTATTCTTGTTTTCCCGTTAGGAATATTCATTTTTAGTTTTAATTTACCTAGAACACCATAATTTGGTAATGATGTTATATCAAGGCTTTCATCATTATCTATATCTATTGGATTGACAAGTAACATATAATTATCAGTAATTTTATCCACAATTTCAATCATCTGATAGTCATAAACATTGTCATATTCAAGACGAACTTCATTATTGGGGAAGATTACCATATCATTTATAACTAAAACTAATAATTTTTTAGAATCCAATGGCTAATCACCTCCAAATTTTTAATACTGCTTATTATTATATAATATATTTTTTTTTTTTCAAGAAGCTTTCAAAAAAATTATTTTTTTTATAAAAAAAATAGGTTGCCCTATTTTTATTTTGTTGGTTTTGAGGAATAAAAAACATAATTTCCATCTTCTAATTTAAATGTAATTTCATATAATCTTCCCTTTTCAAAATTAGAAGCTGTTTCTTCTACAATCTTTAATCCGTTTTCATTTTTATATGTTAGTCCTTCAATTTTTTGTGTAAATGCACGATCTTTGTAATATATTCCTTCATCGTCAACGAATAATGCATTAAGATAAATTTTTAATTCACTTGAATTTTTTTCTGCTTTAGAAACTTTGATTAAATTATGGTATGGTCCAGTAGTACAACCGCAAGCTGAAATTGTTGGCTTTTTATAAGTTGATGATACGCTATCGTATTCCCATGTTGGACATGTTGTATATGTAGAATTTGTAAATTGGTAATTTTTTCCAACGATGGCATCTATAGCACTTCTTAATTTATTTGCATCAAAATCATAATAATCATATCCATTTCCGTTATCTTTCATAACTTCATTTGAAATAGTTTGTAAAGCCATGTTGTATACTTGGTCATTAGTTAAATCATTTGCTTTTAATTCCTTATCAGCTAAATAGTCGTAATTATACCACTTACAATCAAAGTTGTAAGATAATTTTGCTATTGAATCAGTAACTAATTTGTCTGTTGGTTCTAATTTTTGGATTTTTTCCTTTTCATTATTTTCTTCATTTTGCTGCTTATCATTATTATATGAACTAGCAAATAAGTATCCACCTATAAATGCTCCTATCAATACAATAATAATTAATAAAGTTGTTAATAATGATCGATTTGAATTATTTGTTTTCACTCTATCACTCTCCTTATTTTCATTATATAGCTTTTTTTCTTGTTTTAAAAGAAAAAGATAACAAAATTGTTATCTTTATATTTTATTTGTTAAGTTCTTTTAATAACTCAATAGTTTTTCTCATTTCTAAGTCATATTGAATCATATCGATTCCACCAAATTGTTCTAGAAGTTGTGATTTATCCATTTGATATTTCTTAGCTAATTCTTCTGCTTCTTTTTCTGCTTCTTCTTTGCTTACTTCAATTTTTTCTAAATTCATAATTTCTTCAAGCATTAAGCGATATAAAACATTTGAATATGCTTCTTTTTCTAATTGAGCTTTTAAATCTTCTTCTTTTGAATTTGTGAATTTATAATATAAATCTAGAGAGATTCCTTGCATTTTCATTTGTTGTTCAAATCTAGCTAACAAACGGTTTACTTCTTCTTCTACCATTGCTTCTGGAATATCAACTTCAACATTTTTTGATACTTCTTCTAAAATTTTATCAATATAATTGTTTTCAGCATCCATCTCTTTTTGAGCCTCAATTGTCTTTTTAATCTCAGCTTTTAGAGTTTCTTCTGAATTTACACCTTCCATTGCTAAATCTTCAAAGAAATCTTCATCTAATTCTCTTGCTTTTTTTTGCTTAATTTCATTTA
>CALVIF010000014.1 GCA_944329395.1 uncultured Bacilli bacterium
TAAGATAAAGTATTTTAAGACTTGATTATTCAAGTCTTTTTTTATATTATTATAATTTATTTATAGTTATAAATTTTATAATTATTTGATTGAAAAATTTTTTTAGTTATGTTAGTATTATATTGTAAGAAAATAGAAAGAGAGGTTAAGTTAAATGAAGAAAATCAATAGTAAAGGTTTTACATTGGTTGAGTTACTTGCAGTTATTGTAATTATGGGTATTTTGATGATGGTCGCAATTCCTTCAGTAACAAGAACAATTGAAAATTCAAGAAAGGATACATTTGTAGATATTGCTAAGTCATATGCTAATGCTGCTAAGACACTATGGACAGCAGATGGACTAACATGTGGTGGAACAGTTTCATCAGCAGTTGATAATGGTGATTATTATATTTTGATTAATACTAAAGATGGCGCTAGAGAAAATCTTCCAGTATTAGTTGAACAAGGTGGAAAGTCATCTTGGGGTAATCGTGATGTAAGTGGTTATGTAAGAGTTAATATTTCAACTACTACAACTGCTGGTACAGAGCCAAAACGTATTACTAAATTTTATGTTGCATTATCAGATGGTACTCATGCATTATTAGATAATAATACTTTAACTTCTGATGAGTTAAAAAGAGGAAATGTTAAAATGACATTAATTGATAGTGAAAAGAAAACTGTTGAACTTAGTGATGATGATGGTGATTTGAAAGATGTTTTAGCTGGCGAAATTACTCCTGTTAAACCTATTACTGCAACTTGTGTAGAAAGCTAAGATAAAGTATTTTAAGACTTGATTATTCAAGTCTTTTTTTTATTTTTTTATTTTGTTATAATTTAGGAGGAGGTAATATTATGTTGATTATAGGTAGCCATGTTGGTTTTAAAAAAGATACTCAGTTATTGGGAAGTTTGAATGAAGCTATGAGTTATGGAGCAAATACTTTTATGTTTTATACTGGTGCTCCTCAAAATACAGCTAGATATCCAATTGATAATGAACTTACTTTAAAAGCTATAAAACTTATGGAAGATAGTGATATTGATTATTCCAAGGTTATTGTTCACGCTCCATATATTATTAATTTGGCTAATGACTCTGATTTAGATAAATATAATTTTTCAATTCAATTTTTGCAAGAAGAAGTAAAACGTTGTTCTTTACTTGGTATTAAATATATGGTTCTTCATCCAGGAAGTCATGTCGGTGTTGGAATAGAGAAAGGAATTTCAAATATTGCTAATGGAATTAATGCCATTCTTAATAATACGGATGTGGTAATTCTTTTAGAAACAATGGCTGGAAAAGGTACTGAAATAGGTTCAAAACTTGAAGAAATAAAAGCAATTATAGATTTGGTTGATAATAAAGAACAGATTGGAGTTTGTTTAGATACATGCCATCTTAGTGATGCTGGATACGATATAAATAAGTTTGATGAATTTTTAAAGATGTTTGATGAAATTATAGGTCTCGATAAAATTCACTGTGTTCATATTAATGATAGTAAAAATGATAATGGCTCTCATAAAGATAGACATGAAAACTTTGGTTTTGGTAAAATTGGTTTTGATACTTTAATGAATATAGTTTATAATTCAAAGCTTGTAAATGTTCCAAAAATTTTAGAAACTCCGTATGTTGAAAAAACTTTTCCTCCTTATAAATATGAAATAGAGATGATTAAGTCAAAGAAATTTGATAATGATCTTATTAATAAAATTAAAAGTGGGCAATAGTATTTATTGAGTTTATAGTAAAGAGATATTTTTTAGAGGTATATAAAAGATGAATAAATTAAAAAAAATATTTAAAAGTTCTAAAGTTAAGGATTTAATTTGTAATTTAATATTTGTTTTTACTTATTTAATAATAATATTTATTATTACTAATAATGGTAAGTATGTATTGGCTTCAACTACTGATTTTGAAAGTCAGCATTATATTATTCCTGAATATTTTAGGACACTTTTTTATAATACTTTTGATTTTTTTCCTGATTTTGCTTTTAATTTAGGTGGGGGAGAAAATATACATTATTTTTCTTATTATGGATTGTTTAGTCCTATTATATTAATTTCTTATTTATTTCCAATGATTAAGATGCTTGATTATATTATTGTAGCGATGATGATAGTAGTTCTTTGTTCTGTTTCTTTATTTTATTTTTATTTGAGAAAAAATAAATATTCACATTTAATTAGTTTTTTGTGTTCATTTATGTTGTTATGTTCAGCACCTTTAATTTTTCATTCTCATAGACATATAATGTTTATCGATTATATGCCATTTTTAATAATGGGTTTTTATGGTATAGATGAATTTTTATATAAGAAAAAGAGTTTTTTATTAATACTTTCAAGTTTATTAATGATTTTTACTAGTTATTATTATAGTGTTGCTGGTATTGTAGTTTTGTTTATTTTTGGTATTTTTAGGTATATGCAAATTAATAATTTTAGATTTAAAGAAATATTATTATATGGAATTAATCTTATTAAAAGATTTATTATTAGTATTTTAATTTCTGCAATTTTGATTTTGCCTACTTTATATACTTTACTTAATGGTAGAGCTAATGAGTCTAATATTACTATTAATTTATTTTCATTATTTAAACCTAATTTTTATATGCTTTATAGTAGTTATTCAATGGGATTAACTTTTATATGTTTAATTGCGACAGTTTATATGTTGTTTAAGGGTAAAAGGGCAAATAAATTTTTATCTATTATATTATTGTTAATTAGTATATTTCCAATATTTAGTTTTGTTTTAAATGGATTACTATATGTTAATGCTAAAGTGCTTATTCCATTTATACCGTTGGTATTAATAAATGTAGGAGATTTTTTTAAAAAAGTATTTAAGAATAAAAAATTAAAATATTTATTAGTTATTTATGTTATTATTTCATCATTTACTGTTTGTCTTATTGCTAATTTAACTGATAATTTGGTAGAATCTAGTGAAATTAAAAAAATATCTAATATAGAGTATAATGATAAAATTAAAAAAATTATAGATTCTGATAATTTATATCGTATTAATAGTAGTTTTTTAGGTAAACCATATTTAAATAAAATACATTATATTAATGAATATAAAACATCTTTATATTCTTCTACTATTAATAATAATTATAAAAAAATATATAATAATTTATTTAATAATGCTTTTTCATATAGAAATAGTTATATGCTTGCTTCAAATAATTTATTATTTCAAATTTATATGGGAGAAAAATATTTAATATCAGATATAAAATATGATTATATTTATGAGAAGGTTTCTGATATAAATGAAAATATAAGTATTTATAGAAATGAATATGTTTTACCAATAGGATATGCTACTGATGAAATAATTAATGAAGATGATTTTGATGCTTTAAGATATCCTTCTAATATTATAAATATGCTTGGAAGGGCTGTTGTTGATGATGAGAAAACTAATAGTAAAATTTTTGATATTAATGATTATGAGATGAAATATACTATAGAATCATTTAATAATTTAAAAGGTGTAAAAAAAGATTATGGTTATGAAATTATGTCTAAAGATGATGGAGAAATTGTTTTAAAATCAAATGAAAAGATGGCAAATAAAATTGTAATTGTAAATTTTGATATATTGGAAGTCCCTTCTTGTAAAAAGGGTGATTTAGCAATTAAAATTAATGGTGAAAAAAATAAATTAACTTGTAGAGAATGGAAATATGCAAATAAGAATAATAATTTTAATTATGCTTTTGTTTTAGGAAATGATAATACTTTAAAAATTACTTTTGATAAAGGTTTATATAAAATTGGAAATATTAAAACTTTTTTAGTTGATTTTAATTTGATAAAAGATATTAATGAAAAAATTTCACCATTTATAATTGATAAAAATAAAACTAAAGGGGATAATATTGTTGGTAATATTGATGTATTAGAAAATGGTTATTTTGTTTTATCGGTACCTTATGATAAAGGGTTTAACGTTTTTGTTGATGGTAAGAAAATAAAGTCAGAATGTGTTAATAAATATTTTTTAGGATTTAAAATTTCAAAAGGCAATCATAAAATTGTTATAAATTATGAAGCTCCATATAAAAGAATAGCTATTTTATTTAGTTTTATAGGAATAGTATTATATTTATATGTATTTATTAAAGAAAAAAGAGAAAACATTTGATTTAATTTAAATTAAATGTTTTTTAATTATTATAAATATTTATTAGCATATTCATTATATATTTCTAATATTTTATTATAAATATTTTTATTTAGTTTTAAGTATTTAAATACTTCTGTATTTTTTTCTAAAAGTTCATTATAGTATGTTTTGATAAAATCATAAATTATTTTTATTTCTTCATCAGTTAAATTGATGTTTTGTTTTATTGCATAATCTTTTATGTGCGAAGGAGTTAATAGATTTATATAATTTTTAATAATATTTTTATAGATAATATCACCTCTTAAAAAAATATATGAAATAAGTTTTTAATTATGTGATAAACTAATAAAAAGGAGAAAATTATGAAAGGAAAAAATATTAATTTTGATAATAAAATAACTGGACGTTTTACTTTTTTTATGTTTATTATTATTTGTTTATTTATTATTTTATTTATTAAATTATTTTTTGTTATGGTAGTTGATTATAAAAAAAATAAATTAGATTTAGCAAAATTAACTTCTAATTATGTTACTTTGGGTAGTTCTCCTAGAGGAAGAATATATGATCGAAATTATAATATTATTGTTGATAATAAAGCTATTAATACGATTGTGTATAAGAAGGAAAAGAAAGTTAGTATTAAAGAGATGATTGATCTTGCTTATGAAGTTGCTCCACATTTAAAATTAGATGTTACTAAACTTACATTACGTGTTAAGAAAGAGTTTTTTTTAGCAAAATATCCGGATTTATGTAATGAAAAAATTACGAATGAAGAAAAAAAATTATTAAAGGAGAGAAAACTTACTAATCAAGATATTGAAGAATTAAAAATAGAACGTATTACAGATTTGGAATTAAAAGAGTTTTCTAGTGATGATTTTGAAGCTGCATATTTGTTTTATTTGATGAATAGGGGATATGCATATGAAGAGAAAGTTATTAAAAGTGATGTTAGTGATGAAGAATTTGCATATATATCAGAAAACAATGAAAAATTTCCTGGGTTTAGTACAAGAGTAGATTGGGAGAGGATTTATCCTTATGGAGATACTTTGAAATCTATTCTTGGAACAGTATCGACAGCTAGTCAGGGAATTCCGGCTGAAGAAAAGGATGAATATTTGGAAGCTGGTTATTCATTAAATGAACAGGTTGGACTTAGTTATATAGAAAAACAATATGAAAAATATTTAAAGGGAAAAAAAGCAGTTTATGAGGTTATTAATTCTCATGAGTTAAAACTTGTTGAACCTGGTAAGCGAGGTAATGATATAGTTTTGTCTATAGATATAAATTTGCAAATTGCGATTGAGAAGATAATTGAAGAACAAATGAGAAGAGCTAAAGGTGAACCTAATACGGAATATTATGATCATTCTAGTGTTATTATTCAAGAGCCAAATACAGGAGAAATTCTTGCAATAGCATCAAAAAAAATAGTAAATGGCGAGATTGTTGATAATGTTACTAGTATGTTAATTAGTCCAATTACGCCGGGTTCTGTTGTTAAAGGAGCGTCTATGTTGGTTGGTTATGATACTGGAGTTATTAAAGCTGGGGAATATTTGGTGGATGAGTGTGTTAAAATTTCTGGAGCACCGGAGAAATGTTCTTATGTGACTTTAGGAAAAATTGATGATATTGTAGCAATGGCAAAAAGTAGTAATGTTTATCAATTTAAAACAGCAATTAGAGTTAATGGTCAAGAATATTCTAAAAATATGAAGCTAAACTTTAATCAAAAGGCTTTTGATACTTATCGAAATATGTATCATTCTTTTGGGCTTGGTGTTAAGACAGGGATTGATTTACCAATTGAAAGTAGTGGATATACATCTAAGGATAAAAATGCCGGTAATTTGCTTGATTTTGTAATGGGACAATACGAAACTTATACACCAATTCAGTTATCACAGTATGTTTCAACAATAGCTAACGGTGGTAGTAGAATTGCACCACATTTGTTAAAAGAGGTTCACGAAGCTACTGATAGTGAAAAAATTGGCAAATTATTGTTTAGTGTTGAAAAGGAAGTTTTAAATAAAATTAATGTAAAAAGTGAACATTTAAATCGAGTTAAAGAAGGATTTTATGCAGTTATGCATATGAGTGATGGTTATGGTAGAGGATATATTGATGATAAATTGAATGCTGCAGGTAAGACGGGAACATCGCAAAGTTTTCTTGATACTAATAATGATGGTATTATTGATACTGAAACGATTACTAGTTCATTTGTGGGATATGCTCCGGCTGATAATCCTAAAATGTCTATAGTTGTTACTTCTCCTAATTCGTCACATCCTAATTCGACGACTGATTTTGCGAGTTTAGTTACGCTTAGAATTACTAAAGCAGTAACAAATAAATATTATGAGATGTATGGTGGTTAAAATATGATGAGTAGTGAAGAATTTTTAAAATTATTGGATTTTTTATATTTAAAAGTATCTTTTTTAGAAAAAGATAGTAAGTTTTCAATTGTTAGTAGTGAAATTGATAGATTGCGTCAGTCTTTAAAAGTAAGCGATTATTATCGTTTTTCAATTGATAAAACGATTGAAACTGTATGTTCTTTACTTGAAAAGAGTGATGATAGTTATGAAGGATATAGAAATGTGTTTAGATCTAAGGAAGTTGCAATGATACTTGATATTGCTGATGCTAATTTACCAATTTTGTTTGGATGTGAGATGGGAAAGCTATATTATGATGATGATTATGTTGTGGGAATTCATGGATCTTTGCATCAAGGCTTTATGATAGAATCTTCACATTTTTCGACTGGTTTATTGTGTATTCACGGTCCAAGAATTAATCGTGTTGTTAAGTTGAAGGATGATGGGCTTGACTTTTATTCTTTTTTACAATATAAGTATTATGAAGATTCAGATGTCAATGCTATGATTATAAGAATACCACGTAGTGAAATTACTTCACCTATTTGGAGAAAAGCGAATGAAGGTGTTTATTTAAATCCTAAATTTATTTATGGCTATTATAAGTCATTTTATTCTGATGGGCAAAATAAATACCCTAAAATAATTCTTAATCCTAATTATGGTAAAGATGATTTTAAAAAGGATTCTTATTATGATATTAGTGATCAATTTTTTTGTAAGGAAATGGTGATTAATAAAAGTAGTAAATTGTATTAATTTTGTTATATTTATTAAAAAACTTTTGCATTTTTTGAAAAATTTGGTATAATACCTATAGACGTAAGGAGGGATATATAATGGCTAAAGTAGGAAATAGACAAAATAAGACTTTAATTTGTACTGAATGTACAGAAGAAAATTATAGAACAGAAAGAAATGTAAAAAAAACTGATCGTCTTGAATTAAATAAGTATTGTTCTAATTGTCAAAAACATACTGTACATAAGGAGAAAAAATAATTAAATTTTAAGATGTATTTATTTTGAAATTTTATAGTGAGTGTATTTTGAATTGTGCTAGTTGTTCGTTACTAGCATTATTGATTTTGCTACTCATTTTAATTTTTGTTAATTTAGTTTAAGTAATTATAATAAAATTTAAATGTATTTTAATAAGTTTGTAGTTGGGAGGTGTTTTGATGATTAATACAAATGATTTGAAAAATGGTATTACTATTGAATATGAGGGTAATATTTATGTAGTATTAAATACTGAGCATGTTAAACCTGGTAAGGGTGCTGCTATTGTAAAAGCAAAGCTAAAGAATTTAAGAAGTGGTGCAATTTTTGAACAAACATTTAATGCCGGTGTAAAAGTTGCTACTGCAAGAATTGAAAAACAGTTGATGCAATATTTGTATAATATGAGTGATGTTTATTATTTTATGAACATGGAAACTTATGAACAATTAGAATTAAGTAAAGAAATAGTTGGTGATGGTGCTAAATTTTTGAAAGAGAATTTAGAAGTTTATATTACTATGTATGATGGTGAAGTATTAGGAATTGATTTACCTGATAAAGTTGAATTGGTTGTTACTCATACAGAGCCTGCTGTAAAGGGAAATACAACAAATAATGCATTAAAAGATGCAGAGGTAGAAACTGGTATGAAAGTTAGAGTTCCTTTATTTATTGAAGAAGGGGAAACTATTATTATTTCAACTAGTGATGGTAAGTATGTTTCAAGAGCATAAATGCTCTTTTTTTTTGTAAAGTTTTTGTTTTTATTGTTGTTGTTATTTATTTTGTAGTATAATATTGTATAGAAAATAAGTTATTAGGAGTATCATTATGGCTAAAAGAAAGAAAAAAAAGAATGTTGATAAGCATGAATTTGGTTATGGTGCTGAATTACGTGGAATTATTTTGATTCTTATAGGAATATTAGGAATAGGCGGATATGGTCCAGCGGGGAGATTATTTACTTCCTTTGGAGTATTTTTATTTGGGTCTTTATATATAGTTTTTTTGTTTTCATTATTAATTGTAGGATGTTATTATTTATTAAAACGAAGTGCTCCTGATTTTTTTTCAACGAAAATGATAGGGTTATATATATTTACTTTTGGGTTGCTTGCTCTTATGCATAAAAATTTTGTTTTTGAGAATAATAATAATATTGCATTAGTATTTCAGGAGACGATGAATCAGTTAGCAACAGCATTTAATAGTATTATGAATAGTGGAAGTTTTGAAAGTTGGTTAGCAGTTGGTGGCGGTTTGAGTGGATGCTTGATTTCTGCTATATTTGTTAAGTTATTTTCTTATACTGGAATGCAGATAATAGCATGGGTATTAATGGTTGCTGGAGTTTCTTTGTTTACTGGCTTTTCTATTTTGGACTATATTAGAAATAAATATCAGGCTGAAAAAGAGAAAATTGCTCATAAGAGAGAAGGTAATTTAAAGAAATCATCTATTATTATTAATGATAGTACTACAGAATGTGAAGAAGAAGTAAAAAATGACAATAGAATAAAAATTACAAGTATTGATGAGTTAAATAAAATTTCTGATAAAGAAGAAAAAAATGAGAAGGCTTCTGTATCAGTTGAAAAAAAAGAGGTTGTTGTTAATCATAAGTATCAGTTACCACCACTTAGTTTACTTGATAGACCGAAGAAGAAAGCAACTGAAACTGATGGGGCTGTAATTGAAAAAAATATTGAAATACTTGAAAGAGTTCTTCGTGATTTTAAGATTATTGGAAAAGTAGTTGAGGTACATATTGGTCCAACTGTTGCTCAATATGAATTAGAAATTGCATCAGGTACTAGAGTTAATAGAATTACATCTATTGACCGTGAAATTGCTCTTGCATTGGCAAAAAAAGATGTAAAAATTCAAGCTCCTATTCCTGGTAAGAATACGGTTGGTATTGAGTTTGCGAATGAGGTGGCAACACCAGTTAGTTTTTATGAAATTATTAGTAGTAAATTAATGCAAGAAGCTTTTGAGAAAAAATTAATGGTACCATTGGGTAAAAGTATTATGGGAGAAATAGGTGTTTGTGAAGTTAATAAAATGCCTCATTTACTTATAGCTGGTACTACTGGTTCTGGTAAATCTGTTTGTGTTAATGGAATTATATGCTCAATACTTATGAGAGCTAGACCAGATGAAGTTAAGATGGTTATGGTTGATCCAAAGGTTGTTGAATTGTCAGTTTATAATGGTATTCCGCATTTATTATGTCCTGTTGTTTCTGATCCTAAAAAGGCAGCTGTTGCTTTGTCTAAAATGGTTAATGAGATGGAAAAACGTTATCAAACATTTAGTGATTCATCAACTAAAAATATCGAATCATATAATATGTATGTTGATAAATGGAATAGCGAGCATAGTGAAGATGCAAAAAAGTCAAGAATGCCATACATTGTTATTATTATTGATGAGTTGGCTGATTTGATGATGGTTGCTGCTAAAGAGGTAGAAGACTCTATCTTACGAATTACGCAAAAAGCTAGAGCTGCTGGAATGCATTTAATTGTTGCAACTCAAAGACCTTCTACAGAGGTTATAACGGGATTGATTAAGGCTAATATTCCTTCAAGAATTTCGTTTGCGGTTGGCTCTGGAATTGATTCTAGAACTATTTTAGATCAAACTGGTGCTGAAAAATTACTTGGTAAGGGAGATATGTTATTTTTACCGATTGGAACTAATTCACCAATTCGTATTCAAGGTTCTTTTATAAATGATGATGAAATAAAAAGAATAATTGATTTTACTATTGAGCAACAAAAAGCACAATATGATGATTCTTTATTGAATTTAGAAGTTGCTGATAATAGTTCTAATTCTGAGTTTGTTAGTGATGGAAATTCCATTGATGATGATGATCCGTTATATAATGATATTGTTCAATTTGTGATTCAAACACAAAAGGCAAGTGCATCATTATTACAACGTAAGTTTAAGCTTGGTTATAATAGGGCCGCAAGAATAGTTGATTTATTAGAAGAGAGGGGAATAATTGGTCCTCAAAATGGTTCAAAACCTAGGGAAGTATTAGTTCAGTTTGACAATAGTGTAAACGAAGATATAGTGGAGTAGTATTAACTATATCTTTTTTGTTTTATGTGATATAATTTTATTAGTCTATTTTGAAAATAATTGTGAAAGAAGGTAGTTTTATGGCGACAGCTCATATAGAAAGTAATAAGGAAGATATTGCTGAAATTGTTTTAATGCCAGGAGATCCATTACGTGCAAAGTATATTGCTGAGACATTTTTAGATGATTATAAACTTGTAAATTCAGTGAGAAATATTTTTGGTTATACTGGTTATTATAAGGGAACAAAAATTACAGTTTTTGCATCTGGAATGGGTATTCCTAGTGTAGGAATTTATGCTTATGAATTATATAAATTTTATGATGTAAAGACGATTGTAAGAATTGGCACATGTGGAACAGTTAATCCTAGTGTTAAATTACTTGATGTTATTTTGGCTGAGAGTGCTTATTCTTTAAATACGTTTCCTTTATTATTTGATGGTGATAAAGATAAGGAGTATAATTCTTCAATTATTCTTAATAAAAAAATTATTTCTTTAGCTAAGAAAGCGGGAATAAGTTTAAAATATGGTAAAATTATTACAAGTGATGTTTTTGATCCATATGTTAATGGTGAAAAGTTTATTAAAAATTTTCCAGTTGATAATTATTTAGCAAGTGAAATGGAAGCGTTTGGTTTATTTTATTTAGCCTATAAGTTAAATAAAGAGGCTGCATGTTTACTTACTGTTGTTGATTCTAAATTTGATAATAGAAGTCTTTCAAGTGATGAGAGACAAAATTCATTAAATCAAATGATCGAATTGGCGTTAGAGTCAATTATTAATAAAAATTAAAAAAATGAATATAATAAAAAATGCGAGGTGGATTATGAAATATACAAGAAAGGATTTGGGGTCGTATAAATTGCATTTAATTAATACAGATAAATTTAAAACTGTAATGATTAGAGTTTCTTTTCGCAGTCCTATAAAAAAAGAGGAAATTACAATTAGAAATATTTTGACAAATATGCTTATGCATTCTAGTAAAAAATATAATACCAAAAGGGCTTTAACAATAAAAGCACAGGATTTGTACGCAGCTGATTTACAAGTAAGTAATACAAGATTAGGTAATTATATTAATACAGATTTTTATTTATCGATATTAAATGATAAATATACTGAAGATGGTAATTTTAAAGATTCTATTGAGTTTTTAAGTGAGGTAATTTTTAATCCTGATGTTTGTGATAATAAATTTAGAGATGAAAATTTCGATATAGTTAAAACGACTTGTCGTAGTGCGCTTGAATCAATTAAAGAAAATACTTCTAATTATAGTTTGGTAAAAATGTTTGAGTTATTTGATGATGATTCGCCTTGTTCTTATAGAATGATGGGCTATTTAGAAGATTTAAAAAAAATAAATTCTAAAAATTTATATGAACACTATTTAGAAATGATTAGGAGTAGTTTAGTTGATATTTTTGTAATAGGACAGATTAATGAAGAAGAAGTTTTAAGTTTAATTAAGCAAAATATTAAATTAGACACTATAAAAAAGCAAAGACTTCCATATTTGCTTGAAGAGAAGAATATGCGTGGCAAAGTGAAAACTGGAAAAGAACAAATAGTAGGTTCACAGTCAAAACTTGCAATTGCTTTTAGAGTAAATGGGTTGAGTGATTATGAAAGAAATTATCCTTTGTCTTTATTTAATGTAATATTTGGTGGTAGTTCTGATTCAAAATTATTTAAAGTAGTTAGGGAAGAAAATTCTTTATGTTATACAATTGTTTCTATTACTAATAAGCTTGATAATTTAATACTAGTTAGAGCTGGTATTGATAATGAAAGTTATGATAAATGCGTTTGTTTAATCGAAAAATGTTTAGATGATATGAAAAAAGGAAAATTTACGCTTCGTGATATTAATATGGCTAAGGAATATTATAATACGGCATTAGAGGAGCTTGAGGAAAGCCAATATAAGATTGTAAATAATTATTATATGTCTGAACTAATTGGAACTGATACAATTGAGGTGAAAAGAGAGAAAATGAACAAAGTGACAAAAGAAGAAATTATTAAAGTAGCGAAAAAGGTTACAATTGATACTATCTTTTTACTTGAGGGGGTTAAGAATGAAGGAAATTAAATTAAATGGTCTTGATTTAAGTACATATGTTGAGACTTTAGCAAATGGATTAGAGGCTATATATATTCCTTTAAAAGATAAGAAAAATTATTTTGTGAGTTATGCTACTAGATATGGTTCAGAGACAACAACTTTTACTCCAGTAGGTTCTGATAAAGAAATAAAGGTACCAGATGGAATAGCTCATTTTTTGGAACATAAAATGTTTGAACAAGAAGATGGTGTTGATCCATTTAGTTATTATTCTGAAAGTGGTACGGGTGCTAATGCATCAACTTCTTTTGATAATACGCAATATATTTTCTATGGAACTAAAAATTTTGAAGATAATTTAAGATTCTTGTTAAAATATGTAAATGAGCCATATTATACTGATGAAAATGTTGAAAAAGAAAAAGGTATTATTGCGGAAGAGTTGAAAATGTATGAAGATATACCTGATTGGAAATGTGAAACTAAATTAAGAGAAGCTTTATATCATATTCATCCAAGAAGAGTTGATATTGGTGGAACTGTTGATGAGATAATGAAAATTACAAAAGAAGATTTATATACTTGCTATGAAAATTTTTATAGTCCTAATAATATGTTTTTGCTTATGGTTGGAAATTTTGATTTGGATTCTGCAAGCAAAATAGTTCATGAAATGCTTGATAATATTGAAAATAAGGGTAAACCTATAGTAAGAAAAATATGTGAACCTAATGAAGTATATATTAAAAATCAGGTTATAAAACTTGATATTAAAGTTCCAAAGATTGGTATTGGCTTAAAAATTCCTATTGAAAATCTTAGTGAATATGATGATTTAATGTTGGATTTATATTTTGAGATGTTATCTACTTTATGCTTTGGTCCTTCTTCTGAATTTAGAGAAAAAGTTAGAAATAAAAAGATTTTAAATAGTTTTTATTCAGAGTGGGAGGCAATTGATGGATTTAGGACATTGTTAATTTTTGCTTCTACTAATAATCCTGATGAATTAATTAATGAAATAATAGGAGAATTTAAAAATATTAGTATTGATGAGGATGCATTTAGTAGAATGAAAAAAGTTTGGATTGCTAATGAGGTGAAAATGGCTGATTATGTTGATTCAATTGAAGCTAATATATATGATGATATTCTTAATTATAAACGTATAATACCGAATAAATTGGATTTAATTAGATCTTTAAATATTTCTGATATGAATAATATATTAAAAAAGATAGATTTTTCTAATTTAGCTATTATTAAATTTGTTGGTGATAAATAACACATTATTTTGTGTTATTTTCTTTTGTTTGTATAATTTTTTTGATATAATTAATTTTATTGGAGGAAACTTTATGGAATATGATAATATTAGAAATTTTTGTATTATAGCACATATTGATCATGGTAAAAGTACATTAGCAGATCGTATTTTAGAAAAAACTGGAGCAATATCACAGAGAGAATTAAAAAATCAGATGTTAGATTCTATGGATATTGAAAGAGAACGTGGTATTACTATTAAATTAAATGCGGTACAATTATCATATATGTATTGTGGAAGAGAATATTATCTTCATTTGATTGATACTCCAGGACATGTTGACTTTTCTTATGAGGTTTCACGGAGTTTAGCTGCGTGCGAGGGAGCTTTACTTGTAGTTGATGCTGCTCAAGGAGTAGAGGCACAGACTTTAGCTAATTTATATTTAGCAATTGATAATAATTTAACTGTAATTCCAGTTATAAATAAGATTGATTTACCTAATGCAAATGTTGATAAGGTGATTTCTGAACTTGAAAATATTGGTTTTTCTCGTGATGAAATAGTTTTAACTAGTGCAAAAACTGGAGTTGGAATTGATGAGTTATTAGGTGCTATTATTAAAAAAATACCAGCACCTTCTACAAATTGTAATTTGCCTTTAAAAGCATTAATATTCGATAGTTTGTTTGATGCATATCGTGGTGTTATTATTAGTATTCGAGTTATGGAAGGTGAAGTAAAAGTTGGTGATGTAATTCGAATGATGGAAACTGGTGCAATTTATGATGTTGTTGGCCTTTCCGTTAATACTCCGAAGGAGAAGCAAATTAAATGTTTAAAAGCGGGTGAAGTTGGATATTTATATGCTTCTATAAAAAGTATTAGTGATGTTTTAGTTGGTGATACTATTACTTTGGATAGTAATCCAGCAAGTGTTCCATTACCAGGTTATAAGGCAATGAAACCAATGGTTTATTGTGGACTTTATCCAATTGAATCTAGTAAATTTGAAGATTTAAGAGAGTCTTTAGAAAAGTTAAAATTAAACGATGCTTCTTTAAGTTTTGAACCAGAAACATCAAAGGCTTTAGGTTTTGGTTTTAGATGTGGCTTTTTAGGACTTTTACATATGGAAATAATTGAGGAGAGGATTGAAAGAGAATTTGGGATTGACTTAATTGCAACATCTCCTTCTGTTATTTATGAAGTTTTACTTACTGATGGAACTAAAATTATGGTTGATTCTCCTACAAAAATGCCTAAAAGAGAAGTGATATCAAAAACTTTGGAACCTTATGTTAAAACTAGTATTTTTACACCAAGTGAATATATAGGACCAATTATGGAATTATGTCAAGATAAGCGTGGAACTTTTATTAATATGGAATATTTAGATCAGAGTAGAGTTACTATTCATTATGAGATTCCACTTTCTGAAATTGTTTATGACTTTTTTGATAAATTAAAGTCTTATACAAAAGGTTATGCTTCTTTTGATTATGAACTTATTGGATATAAAGAGAGTAATTTAGTTAAAATGGATATTTTACTTAACGGTGAAATTGTTGATGCTTTATCTGTTATAGTTCATAAAGACTTTGCGTATAGTAGAGGTAAAATTGTGGTTGAAAAATTGAAGGAAATAATTCCAAGGCAGATGTTTGAGGTTCCAATTCAAGCTGCAATTGGTACGCATGTAATTGCACGTACTGACATTAAAGCAATGAGAAAAAATGTACTTGCAAAATGTTATGGTGGAGACGTTACTCGGAAGAAAAAACTTTTAGAAAAACAAAAAGAGGGAAAAAAGAGAATGAAGCGAATAGGTAGTGTAGAAGTACCGCAAGAAGCTTTTTTATCGATATTATCTACTAGTGAGAAATAATTATGGAGGTATTGGTATGGAAAGTTATATTACTAGTCAATGCATTGTTGATGAATATTTAAGTAATTGGTTTACTTATCAAGAATTAGCAGATTATTTATGTATTCCTTTGGGTGATGTTCAAAGAGTATTGAGCATAGCAAGTGAGGTAAATCCAAAAATTGAATCAAAAATTCAAAGACATCATAATCATATTGAAATGTATTATGATCAATTAAATAAGCAAGTTTTTATAAATGAAGAAAATCAAATATATGTTGATATTGCTGAATATATGATTGAACATAAATCTTCGTTAAGTCAAACTGCTCAGGCTTTTGGTTTGGGTAAAACAACTATATCTGATTATGTTCATGAAAGGTTACCGGGAATTTCAATTGTTTTATATAAGCAAGTATTTGATGTATTAAATTATAATAAATCTTTTTCTATTAATAATAAGTGTGTTATTGATCAAGTGTTAACCAGTTATAGTCTTTTAATGCAAGGAATGAGTAGTGAGGAAATAGCTAATGTTCAAAATATTGGACGGAATGTAGTACAGAGAAATTTAACAAATAGATTAAGGTTAATTGATGAAAAAAAATATGCTGAAGCACAAGAAATTTTGTCAGAAAATCGTATGGCTCCTTTGAGAAAGAATAGTTTTAGTGGTAAGTAATTGTTATATTCATATTCCGTTTTGTAAAAATATTTGTAGTTATTGTGATTTTTGCAAATTGTTTTATAATACAGGCTATGTGTCTTGTTATTTAGATTCTTTAGAAGAAGAGATTAATACATATTATCGTGGGGAAAAATTAGATACTATTTATATTGGTGGTGGTAGTCCTAGTTGCCTATCATTAGAGGAGATGGAAAGATTATTTTCTATTTTATCTGTTTTAAAAAAAACGGCTGATTGTGAGGTTACTATTGAAGTAAATTTTGATAGTATAACTGAAGAGAAAATAAATCTTTTTAAGAAGTATGGAGTAAATAGAATTAGTTTTGGCTTGGAAACAACACATTCTTGGATTTTAGAAAAAATGAATCGTACATTAGATATAGAGTATGTTAAGTATATTATTTCTTATTGTAAAAAAATTGGTATTACTAATATTAATGTTGATTTAATGTATGCCTTTTTAGGTGAAACCTTGAACGAAGTAGAAGAAGATATTGATTTTATTTTATCTTTAGATGTTACTCATATTTCTACTTATTCTTTAATTTTGGAAGAACATACTAAACTATATTTAGAACAAGAAAAAGCTATTTCTGATGATTTTGATGCTAAAATGTATGAAGTAATTTGTTCTAGATTGTCTAGTTATACGCATTATGAAATTAGTAATTTTTCTAAGGAATCATATTATTCAAAGCATAATTTGTGTTATTGGAAAAATAATGAATATTATGGTTTTGGTCTTGGTGCTAGTGGTTATTTAGATGATATTAGATATAAGAATACTAGAAGTATTACACATTATTTACAGAAAAAATATCGTTATGAAGAAGAAGATATTTCATATTATGATAAAATAGAATATGAAGTTATGTTAAATTTAAGAACTAAATGGGGGATTTCTAAAACAAAATTTGTTAGTAATTATGGAAAGAAGTTTTCTGATGTTTATAATTATTCTAAATTAGTTTTAGATGGTTTTTTGATAGAAACTCAGGAGTTTTTATTTATTCCTGAAAAGTATTGGTATTTAAGTAATGAAATTATTGTTAGATTATTAGAGGAGTGTAGTTATGAATAAGGCTGATCAATTTAAAACTGAATTAGGATATATAAAAAATGAAATTGTAGAAGAAGATTGTCGGACAATGATAGAGTTGTTACCAGATTATTTTTTTGAGGTAGCGGCATCTTCTACAGGTAAATATCATCCGAGTTATTCTTTAGGAAAGGGTGGACTTCTTCGTCATACAAAAGCGGCTGTGCGTATAGCATATGAGTTGTTGCAAGATTCTTCTATTGGTAATAAATATACTGATATTGAAAAAGATATTATGTTAATGGGGATTTTACTTCACGATGGAGTTAAGCATGGTATTCCTAAAGAAGAATATACGCGTTTTGATCATCCAATTTTAATGGCTAATTATATTATGGAACATAAGGGAGATTTACTTATGAGTGATGATGAGATAGAACTTCTTTGTTCTGTAATTAAAACGCATATGGGACCATGGATTACAGATTATAGTGGTAAAGAAGTATTAGAAGTTCCTAAAACTAAATATCAAAATTTTGTTCATATGTGTGATTATTTGGCAAGTCGAAAGTTTTTATTAGTTTCATTTGATGATAATAATGAAATTAGTAATTAAAAGTTAAGTCCTATTTTATGTTGATATATTTTATTATTTTTGTTATTATATAGTGGATGATGCTAATGGGAGTGATTTGTTATGAGAGGAAGGATTATTGTAATTGAGGGTACTGATTGTTCTGGGAAAGAAACTCAGTCTAATTTGTTAGAAAAAAGATTAAAAGAGCAGGGAAAGAAATGCATTCGATTTGGATTTCCTATGTATGATACTCCAACTGGAAAAATTGTAGGTGGGTGCTATTTAGGAAAGGCTGAAATTTCAAATAGTTTTTTTCCAGAAGGTGCTGATAATGTTGACCCACATGTTGCATCTTTGTATTATGCAGCTGATAGAAAATATAATATGGATAAAATTTTACCATATGTTGAAGATGGCTATTATGTTTTGTTAGATCGTTATACTACATCTAATTTGGCTCATCAAGGTGGAAAAATTCATGATAAAGATGAGCGATTTAATATGTATCAGTGGATTGATAAACTTGAGTATTGGTTATTAAACTTGCCTAAACCTGATCAAACAATTTTTTTACATATGCCTTATGAATATTCTTTGGAACTTAGAAAAAATAGAAAATATTTAGATGAACATGAAAGATCTCCAGAACATTTAAAGAATGCTGAGGAAAGTTATATTGAACTTGCTGAACTTTATAACTGGAAACGTATTGAATGCGTTAAAGATGGTAAAATCAGAAGTATTGATGATATAAGTGATGAAATTATAACTTTAATTGAGGAGTTTTGATAAACTCTTTTTTTTGTGTTGATATATTTAAATGTTTAATTATAATTTGTATTTATGTAATCATAAAAAAACACTTCAAAAAAGAGAAGTGTTTTATTTTATGTTTTTTTAAATTTATATTTTAATCTTCACCTAATGCTGTTAGTTCTCCATCTATATCTAAATCAAGAGTTTCTGTTTCTTCGTTAGTTTTACTTTTGCTTTCTTTTGGTATATCTGCAAATATATTTATTTTTGCTTTAGTATTTTGTTTTAAATCTTCTTTTTTCTCTATATTTTTACTATCTGCTTTAATTGTTTGATTATTATCAGTGCCTTTTTGTTCTATTTTATTAATAGGAACATTTTTAGAAGAATCATCAATGTTTTTATTTGGTTTGTCAATTTTTATTGGAGGAAGTTCATTGATAGTTGTTTTTGTTTCAGTGATAAAAGGATTTTTAGGAGAAGTAGTTTCTTCTTTATTAGTTTTATCATCTTTTACTTTAGGAAGTTTATTGATAGTTGTTTTTGTTTCAGTGATAAAAGG
>CALVIF010000015.1 GCA_944329395.1 uncultured Bacilli bacterium
TTACCAAAGATATGTCACGTTTGGGGCGAGATTATATTGGTACTGGAGAATTAATTGAAAAATTTTTTCCAACTCATGGAGTTAGATATATAGCTGTTACTGATAATATTGATACATATTTAGATAATTCTAATAATGATATTGCCCCTTTTAAAGCAATAATGAATGATATGTATGCCAAAGATATATCTAAAAAAATTAAATCAAGTTTAAGGGCAAAACAAAAAGAAGGTAAGTGGGTAGGAGGAAGAACTCCTTTTGGTTATAAGCAAGATCCTAATAATAAAAATAAATTAATAATATTTGAAGAGCAAGCAGATGTTGTTAGAAGAATATTTGATATGTGTTTAGAGGGATTGTCATTTTATAAAATAGCTTTAAGATTAACAAATGAGAAAGTAAAAACTCCAGCTGAATATTATAGTTTTGAATGGAAAAATAATTATTATATTAATTATGGATTATGGAATGCTAAAACAATTAGAGATATTTTAACTAATAGAATGTATATTGGTGACTTAGTTCAAAATAAAAGAAATAAAGTTAATTATAAAGTAAAAAAGATTATCAAAAACAATCCTGAAAATTACATTGTTGTTGAAAATACTCATGAGGCTATTATTAAAAAAGAGATATTTTATGAAGTTCAAAACAGGATTCCTAAAAATGTTGGAAGAAATGAAAAAAAAGAAACACATTTATTAGATGGTTTATTATATTGTGGGGATTGTGGGCATAGAGTATCAATTACATCAAGAAGAAAAAAAGATAATAGATGTTATACAATATGTAATTATTATCGAACTTATATGAAATATCATGCATGTACAACTCATTCCAATAATTATGATCTATTAGAAAAAGTTATTTTAAATACATTAAAAGAATTATGTTTAAATTATATTGATGAAAGTAAGATAAAAGAAGAAACATTGAAAGACATAAATATTGATAATAATAAAAGTATAAAAAAGGAGTTATTAGTCCTTGAAACAGAAATCAATAATATCAATAGTAATTTAGATAATATTTATCTTGATAAATTAAACAAGTTAATTACTGAAGAACAATTTAATAGAGTTAAAATTAAGTTAGAGAACGAACTAAAGATTAAACAAGATAGATATATAGAATTAGCTAGTAATATTAAAGAAAAAAATAATAATGAAATAAAACTAAAAAAAATAGAGAAGTTTATTGATGAGTTTTTATCTATGGAAAAACCTAATAGAGAATTAATCATTAATTTAGTTGATAGAATAGAATTATTTGAAGATAAAAGCATAAATGTAAAAGTTATTTTTAATAATTTATGATAAAATAAATCTAGGTGATATTATGAATAGATATATTTGTACAAATCGTAATCCTTTGTATAAAGATCATGTAGAAATGATATTAGAACAGAAGAAAAAACAAATTTTAGATTTTTTTAACGTTTCAGACAATATTCCATTTTCTTTTAATGTTTATATTTATGATACAATTGAAGATTTAGTTAGTGGACTTAGTGTTAGAGGTTTTTCTGATATGCCTGATTACATGTGTGCATGTCAAAAAGATGAGGATAATTCAATAAATTATTTTGAACCAAAAGATAATCCAAGTGAAAATGAATGGAGTAAAGATGAATATGATAATGTAATTTTTCATGAAGAAATCCATGCGATTCAATATGCAATATATGGTACACAACCCGAATGGTTAACCGAAGGAGTTGCAAAATATATTGATGGAACATATAAGAAAGGAATAGAATTTGTATTAGATAATTATATAGATGTAAATAATCCTCCCAGTATGTTTGAAATAGAAAATGAATTTGGCGAACATGAATATGATAGTTATGATTATGCATATTTAATGATAAGTTATTTAATTGAGACGATGGGAAAAGATAATTTTTTAATCGCTATAAAATCAAAGAAATGTATTGAGAAAATGAGCGAACATTTAGTTTCAAAATCAATAAATTATTATATAAATAAATATAATAACAAATCTAAATCAAAATAAAGATTAATCTATCATAAAAACGCAAGGACATACTTGTCCAATTCATACTAGAATAATTAATCATCATGTGTATAAACATACATATAGACCTGTATATACTTGTAGTGAGGAAAATACTGTAAGTAATATTCAATGTGGTTCTTGTTGTCAATTTAGATAAGACTAGTTTACTAGTCTTTTTTATTTACAGTAAAGAAAAAATTTATATTTTGTAAATTCTTGTGTCTAATTGTGTAATGTTTGTTGATAAATTTTTATTGGTAGTTTATCCTAATAGTAGGGAGTGTGATATGAGTGATTTATCCTTCTATTGATAAGCTACTTAATATAGTTGATTCTAAATATGAGTTAGTTCATATTGCAGCTAGACGTAGCAAACAAATATCTAAAAACGGATATTTGCAGTTGCCAGAGAATGCATATAAGAGTAAGAAAAATATTGGAAGAGCCCTTGAAGAAGTTGCCGAGGGAAAGATCATTGTTAAAAAGAGAGAACAGTAGTTTTCTTTTTTTTTTTTTGTTATACTAATTTTAGGTGATATTTAATGAAAATATTAAAATATAAAAAAATATCTAATGGTAGATATAAACTTGTGATTGAAGGACTTAATGAAATGCAATTATATGAGGAAACAATATTAAAATATGAATTACTTTTAAAGAAGGTTGTAGACGATAATTTAATTGATGATATACTTAGTTATGATAAAGAGTGTGAAACATATTATGTTGCTTTGAAATTTTTAAAAAGTAGAGCTAGAAGTACTAAGGAATTACAAGATATTTTATTAAAGAAGGGGATGGATATTTATCATGTTAATAGAGCAATAAATAAATTGTTATTGCAGGGATATTTGAATGATCAGTCTTTTGTAAAAAGCTATATTAATAATCAAATTATTACTTCAACTAAGGGGCCTTTTAGAATTATAAATGATTTAGTTAATAAGGGAGTCGAAGAAAAAGTCATCATTCAAGAGATTAATTGTTTTACTGAAGAATTACAAATTGAAAAAATTAATAAAATAATAAAAAATTTACTTAAAAATAATAGAAGCAGGGGAGGTAATGTATTAAGAAATAAAATTATAAATGATTTAATTTCTTTGGGATATGATTCTACTATTATTAATAAAGTTATTGTAGATTATAAATTTGATAATGATGTTGAAATAGCTAAAAAAGAGTATGAAAAATTATATAAAAGATATTGCAGAAAGTATAGTGGTAAACAATTAGAGTATAAGATTAAAGAAAAACTTTATCAGAAGGGATTAAGTTATGAAGATTAAACATTTTTTAAATAAAAATAAGATGGCTATTGCTATTATGTTTTTTTTATTTAGTATGGTGCTTTTTTTATTACTTACTATGAGAGTTGAATCTGATTATTTATGGCATATTAAAGCTGGCGAGTATATGTTTAATCATGGTATTTTAAGAACTGATGTTTTTTCCTGGAGTGTTAATGGTAGGTATTGGGTTAGTCATGAATGGCTGTTTGAAATTATGATTTATGTTTTTAAACTACTTTTTGGTAAATTTCATATGTTGATATATGGCGGTTTTTGTTTATTTAGTTTATTTATAATAATGTTTTTTGGTAATTTTAAAAATTATTTAAAAAACATACCTTTTACTTTATTTTGGATTTCTTTATCATTAATATTTGTTGTTTATATTCAAGCACGTCCACATTTAATTAGTTTTTGTTTTGTAGCAATTACAATTTGGTTTTTGTATGATTTATATAAGAATGAAAATTCAAAAAAAGTATATTTGTTACCGATTGTGTCAATTTTTTGGGCAAATTTTCATGGTGGATCAAGTAATTTAAGCTATTTGTTTTGTCTTATTTTTTTAATTTTTGGATTATTTTCTTTTAATTTTTCAAAAATAGAAGCAAAGAGACTAACTTTTAAACAGATGAAGAAATATTTTATTGTTATGTTATTGTGTATAGTTAGTATTTGTATTAATATTCATGGCTTTAAAATGCTTATATATCCTTATTTAAATATTTTTGATTCTGTTATGGTTAATAATATTTTAGAATGGCAACCGACTACTTTAAATAATTTCCAACATTATTTTTATTTTGGTTTATTATGTATTATTATTTTTATTATGTTGTTTAGTAAAAAGAAAATTTTATTTATTGATTTTATTTTATTGGGTGTTTGTACCTTTTTAGGTTTAAAAAGTATTAGATTTTGGGCTTATACTTATATTGTTATGTCTTTTATAATATTTAATTATATTGATGAAAAAAGATATGATAAAGGAAGTAGTTTAATTGTTTTTTTTGCGGGAATTTGTTTAATTTTATTTTTTGTTGTAAATTTTAATTTTGTTTCTAGCAATTTAGAAAAAAGAACATTTAATGATGAATTAATATTATTATTGAAAAATGAAAATCCTAGTAGATTATATAATATGTATGATTATGGTGGAGAACTTATATATAATGATATTTTGGTTTTTATTGATGGTAGAGCAGATTTGTATTCAAAATATAATTATAAAGATTATTTAGATATTTCATCGTTACAAGGGGATTATATTAAGTTAATTGATAAATATGATTTCGATTATTTTTTGGTTAATTCAGATTATCCAATTTCTACTTATTTAAAATATAATGATGATTATAAAAATATTTATAATAGTGAAAAAATTATTTTATATAAAAAAGTTAATTAAAATATATGTTTTTAGTTTTTAACATATTATATTATTTAGGCTTGATATTTTAATAGATAATATAAGAAAAAAGCACTAGTTATTCTAGTGCTTTTTAATTGTTTTCTTTTGATTTTTTTATTAAATTATCCATATAATCGTTATAGCTTTTTTCTAATGTTGTATCGTTCCAACTTAGTCCGTTTTCTTTTCTATATTTTAGTAGTGATTCATAATATACTGAATTGTCATCAGATATTTTTTGCCCTGCTAATGTTTCTTTTATTTCACTTTCTAAATCTTTTAATTCTTTCTTTTCCTTTTCACCAGTTTTTAAAATTATGTGATATCCAAATTGGGTTTTTACTGGTTCTTTTGTGTATTCATCTACTTTTAATTTAACAAGTGCATCTTTAAATTCTTCAACCATTTCATTAGGATCAAAATATCCTAATTCTCCACCTTTTTCATTGTTTGATTCATCATTTGAATATTTTTTTGCTAGTTCAGCAAAGTCTTCACCTTTTTCTAATTTTTCAATAATTTCTTTAGCTTTTTTTTCGGCAACTTTGTATGCTTCTTCTTTTTCATCTGTTGTAGCATCTTTTTCAATATCGACAGAAATTAAGATATGGCTAGCTTCTGTTTCTGGATAAACGTTTTCTTCATAATATTTTTTTATTTCCTTTTCAGTTAGGTTTTTACTTATATAATCTGTAACTGCTTGATTTCTTTTATATTCAAGTCTTAACATTTTTTCTAAATCTTCTTCAGTTTCAACACCAAAATATTGTAATAAAAATGTTTTATATGTTTCAGCATCGTCACCGTAGTATTCTTTTATTTGTTTAATTTGACCTTCAACTGCTTTATCTTCATCTTCATCTTTAGGATATTTTTCGTTAAGTAAAGCTTGGTCAATCATATCAATTAATGTTGTGATATTATCTTCTTTTATTTTTTCATAGTATTCTGTTGCTGTAAATTTTGTGCCTTTTACTGATACTGCTACTTGTGCTCCATCTTTTAATTCAATTTTTTTTCCACAACCGGTTACTATTAATGAAATTATTGCTATTGTACTTATACCTAAAATTAATTTTTTATTTTTCATAATATCCTCCTATACATTTATTTATAATAGCAAAAATTTTATTTTCTTGCAACAAATATGGTTTAAGATAATCACAAAAATTATATTTTTCCATAAAATAAGATGAAAGCATAAAAAAAGGGAGGAAAAACATGAATAATAATGTATCTTCTTCGACAGTCATTTTAGTATTATTTATATTGTTAGTTATTCTTTTAGGTGCTTATATTTAAGGAGGTGTCTTATGTCTTGTCCTGAAAATACAACAACTTGTAGAAGAGGAAATGGCTTTATAATAATTATTGTTTTGTATATTTTACTAGCAATTATTTTAGGTGGAGCTTCAAATTTCTAATTTTACAAAAAAATACCAAAATTTTGGTATTTTTAATTTGTTAATTTTTCAAAAACTTCTCCAACATCATTTAAATTGTTTTTTGAATAACTTATGTCAGCGCCATCATCGGGATAACGTGGTATTAAATGAATGTGAAAATGTCTAATTTCTTGGCCTAATTCATTATTTTCTGCAATAGTTAATCCTTGGCAATTTAGTTTCTTTTTTAATAATGGATAAATTTTGTTTTTTGTTATTTCTAGACTGTGTAAAATTATTTCGTTATCAATATCCATTATGTTAGTGTAGTGCTTTTTAGGTAATATTAATAAATGGCCATTTGTATTTGGATTAATATTCATTATTATTTTAATTAAATCATCTTCATAAATTGTACTTGATGGAAGTTCATTTTTTATTATTTTACAAAATATGCAATCTTTCATAGTTTTTCTCCTTTAATTAAAAATATTTTTATTATTTATTTCATTATTAACAATTGATAAAAGTGTTGTTTTATTTTCAATTGTTTCTTTAGTTAAATTATTAAATTTTATTGTATTATTTTGATTATTTGTGTCTTTAATTATTATATCATAATCTTTTGGTATTATATTATTTTTTTGTAATGTATTGTGTAGTGTTTGTATTTTTTCTATTATTTTTTCTGGTTCTATGTTTGAATTTATTTCAGTTTGTAATGTATATATTGGTATTGAGGCAATATCTTCTTTTAATATTTTTTGTTTTGTATTTGTATCAAATTCATTTAATGGTAAAATAATGTTTATGTTAAACTTTTGATTATATTTTTTTGTTAAATTTTCTTCTAAATCTAAGCTTATTTTATTTAGTAATGTCTTGCCTTCTAAGTAATCTTTTTTGTATGTATCAGTTATTTTTTTGTTAGAATAATATAAATAAAAGTATAAGTTTTTATTTTTTTTTGATGTTATTTTTAACTCATATTTTGTATTTTTATAATTTGTATTTCCTATTTTTAATTCATCCATTATTGGAGAATAATTTATTTTTATGTATTCATTAAATTTTTTATGAATTCTTTCTGAAAAATATGGCGATAATTTTTCTTTAGTAATTATTATTCCAAATATTACAAATATTAAAAACGTAAATATTGTCATTTGAATAGTTAGCTTTTTTCGTTCTTTCATATAATCACCAATTTAATTTTATCTTTTTTTAGTTAATAAAGCAATTGTTAGTAATAAAAAATAGAAAAGTAGTTGTTTTGATTTTTCTTTTGTGTTATTATATATAGTATAAGAATATGGGATGGTGTTTAGTATGATGCGAGTACAAAAGGGTCAAGTAAAATATAAGGATCGTAGTGATATTATTTGTACATATGGTATTAATGATGCTGGGAAGCAATATTATTTTTTGGATGGAGAAAAGTTAAGTAACGGTAATTTGATAGCATCTACTGCTTTAGTTGAAGCAATTGATCCACTTGTTGTTGCATCAAATATTGGTGTTATTAGTGGTGTTGGGGATATTGTTGTGCCATTTGAAAATAAGGCTATTAAAGCAATTACTGATAATGCTATATTAGTTGAGAAAGCTATTCCATCAACTCCTAGTGTAATTGAAGCAATTAGTATGAGAAAAGATCCTTTAGCAGCAACAAAATTGGTTACTACGCCTGCTACTATTAAAGGTAGAATTAATGCTAAAATGGGTGATGGTGGTCGTTTTGTTTTTAATGATCAGTTTTCAGAAGCTAGTGTGTTTGATTTAAATGGTAATAATTTATTAAATGGACAATACTATAGTTTTATAGGACTAAATAATGGGAACTTATATTTGAGTAAAAATACTATTGATTCTGATATTGTTGAATATAAATTAGATAAAGATGAGAATGGTGAGACAAACAAATTACATTCAGACGATTTATTGGATGTTCAAGATGTTAAAGTTGCGCCAAAGACTATTGACGATGCAATGGAACAAGCTACTAATTCTAAATTGTCTGATAATAAAGAAGCTGAGTCTTTTACTTCAGAACAATCTAAAGATGCCGAAGAGGAAAAACAGTTACATGCTGTTAGTTTTCAACCTTTGAATGATGCTTCTGAATTTAAGGATGTTGAAATTGATGAAGAAGATAAGAAAACAGAGAATATTTTTATTCCTAAAAAAGTAGAGAAGGAGACTAGAGTTTCTTTGTTTGAAGGATTAAAGTTTGATAATGATGAAGTTTCTAATAAGGATGAAGAAAGTGTTAATAAAGAATTAGGTGGAACTATTATTTCTGATACTGCTGAAATGTTAACAAAACTTATTAAACAAAATAAAGAACAGAGAGAAAAGATTTTATCTAATGAAGCTAAAATTAGTGACTTACTTTCTTTTAAGAGACAGGCTTTTGATGAAAATCAGTTACTTGTAAAAGAAAATGAAAAATTAAAGAGCCGTATTAAAGAACTAGAAAGTGAACTTAATAAGAAAAATGATAAATTAGAAGATTTAAATGCCCAAGTTGCTAAGACTGATGATTTAGCAAAGATATTGGATGATGCAAAGAAATTATTAAATGAATAATTTAAAGATGGGTTCCATCTTTTTTTCTTTGAATGTTAATAATTTTGTGTTAAAATAAGATATATTTAATTTCTAATATTATTTTAATATTTTTGATATAATGTGTAATGGATGGAGATGATTCATGATGATGGAAATAAATAATTTAGATGTTAAGATAAAAGATAGCGAAAAAATGATTTTAAATAATTTTTCTTTAAAAATAAATGATGGAGAAGTTCATGCTATAATGGGACCTAATGGTGCTGGGAAGAGTACACTGTCAAAAACTATAATGGGTCATTATAAATATGAAATATGCAATGGTAATATAATTTTTGATGGTAATGATGTTAGTAAATTAGATGTTAGCGAGCGTGCTAAAAATGGTATTTTTCTTTGTATGCAGGATCCGACAGTTATTGAGGGAGTTTCAAATAGTGAATTTTTAAGAACTGCTAGAGCAGAATGTAGTGGAGAAAAAGTCAATTTGTATAGTTTTATAAAGGATATGGAAACTTTTACAAAAAGATTATCATTAGATAATAATATGCTACATAGGTCTTTAAATTTTGGTTTTAGTGGTGGTGAAAAAAAGAAGAATGAAATATTACAAATGTTATTTTTAAAACCAAAATTTATTATATTGGATGAATTAGATTCTGGTCTTGATGTTGATAGCTTAAAGATAGTTTGTGAAAATATTAATGAATATTTAAAGGAAAATCCAAATGTTTCCGTTTTAATTATTACACATTATACAAGGGTTTTAGAATACATTAGACCTGATTATGTACATGTTCTTTCTAATGGTAAAATTCAAAAAACTGGTGGATATGATTTGGCATTAAAAATAGAAAAGTCTGGATATTCTATGTTAGGAAATGATGCAAATGAGTAAAATATTATATGCTTTTGATGACAATAAAAATACTAATTATAAATATAATATAAGTGAAGACACTATTATTTATCATTTTTCTATTAATGCTAGTAGTAATGTTGAAATTAATTTGATCAAAAGTGGTATTACGTTATATTACTACTATGGGAATATCAATTATGATAATAATACTTTTAAAATAAAGGTTAATCATTTAAAAAATAATACACATAGTGAACTATTTAATCATGGTGTTAATGTTTTTAATAATTCATTAAATTATTATGTAGATGGTGTTGTTTTAAAAGAATGTAGTAAATGTATATGTAATCAGGAAAATCAAATTATTAATATAAGAAATGGTAAGAGTACTATTTGTCCTAATTTATTAATTGATAATTTTGATGTTGATAGCAATCATTCAGCTTATATTGGTAGTTTTAGGGACGATATTTTATTTTATATGATGAGTAGGGGTATATCTAGACAGGTGGCAATTAGATTGTTGTTGTATGGTTTTTTAGTAAATGGTAATGATGATAATGCAAGTAAATTTGATAAATTTATTAATGAAATTAATAATATTTAGGAGGTGATATGTATGAATAAAGAAGATTTTTTTATGCTTAAAGATAACATTATTTATTTTGATAATGGTGCTACTACCTTAAAACCAAAATGTGTTATCGATGCTATGGAAAAATATTATACTGTTCATACTTCTAATATTCATCGTGGTGATTATAAAGCTTCGATGATTACTAATAAATTATATGATAATACTAGAAATATAGTAAAAGAATTTATTAATTGCAATAGTGATAAAGAAGTTGTTTTTACTAGTGGAACAACGATGTCAATTAATATGATTGTTTTTGGATATATGAGAAAATTTTTGAAGAAAGGTGATGAAGTTTTATTAACAAAAAGTGAACATGCATCTAATGTTCTTCCTTGGATTAAATTGGCTGAAGAAATAGGTATTGTTATAAAATATATGGATTTAGATTCAGAATATGCATTGACTGTTGATAATGTCTTAAAAAGTATAAGTGATAAAACTAAAGTTATTTCAATTGCTCATGTTACTAATGTTATTGGTGATGTAAGAGATATTAATGCTATTGGTCAAATTTGTCGTGAAAAAAATATTTTGTTTTGCGTAGATGGTGCGCAAAGTGTACCACATATGAAAGTTGATTTTAAGATGGCAAATATAGATTTTTTGAGTTTTTCTGGTCATAAAATGTTGGGTCCTACTGGTGTTGGAGTATTGGTTGGTAAGGAAAAATTGTTGAATGATATGGATCCTTTATTCTATGGTGGTGGAATGAATAGTTTTTTTGAGGCTGATAACACTTATGAATTAAAGAAGGTTCCAACAAAATTTGAAGCTGGTACACCACCTATTGCTGAAGTTATTGGTTTGGGTGAAGCAATAAAGTATTTAATGAATATTGGAATGGATAAAATTCATAAATATGAAATTGAATTAAAAAAATATTTGGTATCTAAATTAGAAGGTAATAAGAATATAACTTTATATAATAAAAATTCTAATAGTGGTATTTTATCGTTTAATGTAAATGGTGTTTTTGCACAAGAGACTTCCATATATTTAAATCACTATAATATTTATGTTAGAGCTGGAAATCATTGTACTAAAATGTTAAAAGATAATATTGGAATAAAAAATACTGTTAGAATAAGTATGTATTTTTATAATACTAGAGAAGATGTTGATAAATTAGTTAATGTATTAAATAATTGTAATGATATTTTTAAAATAGTTTTGTAGGTGATTATATGGATAGTAATTTAAAAAGAGAGATTATTTTAGATAATTATCAAGAACCAATGAACAGAGGTTTATTTGATGATGATAGTTATATAAGAGTAAAAGCTAATAGTGAAAATTGTATTGATAATTTAGAATTTATGATTAAAGTTGATAATGATAAAATTGTTGATATTAGGTTTGATGGTGAGGCTTGTGCGATTAGTACATCAGCTACTTCAATTATGATAAAAAGTTTAATTGGTAAAAGTATTAAAGATGTTAAAAATATTCTTACAAATTATAAAAAAATGATTAATGAGGAAGAATTTGATTCTGAAATATTAGGGCAGTTAAATGTTTATGATGAAATTTGTATGCAACCAAATAGAAAAAACTGTGCTTTAATTCCTAGTCAAGCTATTGATGAATTTTTAGCAAAAATAGAGAAAATGTAAATAGTTGGTGTTATAGAAATAATATAATTAATTATCTTGCTATTTAATAAATTTAACTTAAATAATTATTTTAGAAGTAATAGAATTCTAGGTGATATTATGGAAATTAGAGGAATAGATATTGATAAAGTAAAAGAAATATCTAAAATAAAAAAAGATAATGAATGGATTAAAGATTATCGATTGGATAGTTTTCTTAAATTTGAAAAACTTGATATGCCTATATTTGGGCCTCATATTGATTTGGATTTTTCTGATATTATTTATTATAAATCTGATCAGAGAGATATAAATATTCAAAGTAATTGGAATAATGTTTTAAAGCCTGTTGTTGATGAACTAGATCAGCTTGGCGTTTTAGAAAGTGAAAAGCATCTTGGTGGAATGGGTGTTCAGTATGAAAGTGAAGTTATTTATCATAAAATGATTGAAGAACTTCAAAAGAAAAATATTATTTTTACATCTATTGAAATGGCGATAAGAGATTACCCTGAATTGGTAAAAAAATATTTTGGGAAAATTGTTAGTAATTCTGAAAATAAGTTTGCTGCTTTAAATGGTGCTGTTTTTAGTGGTGGTAGTTTTATTTATATTCCACCTAATACAGTTTTGGATCGACCTCTTCAAAGTTACTTTCGAATTAATAGTAAAAGTATGGGACAGTTTGAGAGAACTTTAATAATAGTTGATGATAATAGTAGTCTTCATTATATTGAGGGGTGCACTGCACCTACTTATAGCGAATCATCATTACATGCAGCCGTTGTGGAAATTTATGTTGGAAAAAATAGTCATTGTAGATATTCTACAATTCAGAATTGGGCACCAAATGTATATAATTTGGTTACTAAAAGGGCGCTTGTTGAAGAAAATGGTTCTATGGAATGGATTGATGGTAATATTGGTAGTAAAGTTACTATGAAATATCCATGTTGTGTATTAAAGGGTGACAATTCTTTGGGAACATGTATTACAATTTCTGTTGCTTCAAAAGGACAAGTGCAAGATAGTGGTGCTAGAATGATACATCTTGGAAAAAATACTAAAAGTAATATCATTTCTAAAAGTATTGCTAGAAATGGAGGAAATGCTACTTATCGTGGAAAGGTAAAAATTGATAGTACTGCTGAAAATAGTATTTCTAATATAAAATGCGATACATTAATATTAGATGAAAAATCTAAAAGTGATACGTTTCCTATTAATTCATGCTTTAATAATACTAGTAATATTGAACATGAAGCAACGGTTTCTAAGATTAGTGAAGATAATTTGTTTTACTTAATGAGTAGAGGAATATCTAAGGAACGTGCTACGGAACTTATTATTTTAGGATTTTTAGAAAAATTTAGAGAAGAGTTGCCAATGGAGTATGCTGTTGAATTAAATCAACTTATTAAAAGAAATTTATAATGTGTAAACTTGTTTATTTTTAATATTTGTTTTTTGAAAAAGAAATTTTTGTTTAGGAAATTTCTTTTTTTTATTGGTATATTTTAATGCTCTTTACAAAATGGTCATTTGAATATTAATTTGATATTTAATATTATTTGTTTGAAGGGAGGTGAAATATGTTAAATCAAATAGTTTTAGTTGGAAGACTAACGAGAAATATAAAAATAAATAAATCAGATAAAGGTAAAAAGATTGCTACAATTTCTTTAGCAATACCGAGAAGTTTTAAAAATATTGATGGCACTTATGATACTGACTTCATTGATTGTATTGCTTTTGAAAATATTGCGGAAAATACTGCGACTTATTGTAAAAAAGGAGATATTGTTGGTGTAAAGGGAAGGGTTCAATCTCGCGTTTTTGAAGATGATAATGGAAAAAGAGAATATTTAATTGATATTGTTGCTGAGAAAATAACGTTTTTATCTAGTAAAAAGGATGAAGAAAAGGGGGAAGAGTTAGATAATAATTAATTATTGAGTTATTTATAATATTAAAAATAAAAGAGATTATTTAGATAAATCTCTTTTATTTTAGATGAATTTAGTAGTAAAATTTTATTGATTATATTATACTTAACACATAATTATAGGAGTGATTAAATGAAAAAAATTAATAATAGGGGGTTTACTTTAGTTGAATTACTTGCAGTAATTTTAATTATGGGAATTTTAATGTTAATTGCTGTTCCTTCTATAAGCAGAGTGGTTGAAAATTCAAGAGAGGATATATTTGTAGATATTGTTAAATCTTATACTAATAGTGTTAGACAATTATGGGCATCCGATGTAATTACTTGTGGCAATAATAATACATCTGCTTCTGGAATGGATGATGGTGATTATTATATATTAATAGATACAGCGGATGAATAAAGACTTAGTTTACTAGATCAAGGTGGAAAATCTTCCTGGGGAAATAGAGATGTAAAAGGGTATGTTAGAGTAAATGTATCAACTGTAAACGATAGAAAAGTAACTAAATTTTATGTTTCTTTAACTGATGGTATGCATGGTATTTATGATAATTTAGCTAACGAAAAAGAAGCAGATAAATTAGTTCGTGGAGATATGTTAATGAATCTTGGTGAATCTTCGCAAGCAGAAATTCTAAAGAAAATTCAGGAAGAGCCATTTATAAATGGAAAATTTACGACTTGTAGTGAAGATGGAGGAAATTGGACTGTTGGAGTTAGTGATGAGGCAATCATTGATGTTGAAGGTAATATAGATTCTATCGGTACCATAGTAAAAATTGGTTCAGAACAATTTAGAGTAATTTCTTCAACAGTTGATTCTGTAACAATGTTATCTGAATATAATTTATATGTTGGTGAAGAATTTAATGGTACTGAAAGATTGCCATATGGAAATAATGCTACTGGTAGGCAAGATTCTTCAATGCGAGGTTGGGTGTCAAGTGATTATCCTTTTAAGGAAATATCAATATTTAGCAATACTAGTAATGTTTATGCAGGAAGTACTGTTGAAGAATATGTAGACAATTATAAAGAGTACTTAGTTGTTTTAGGGGTAAATATATTGGATGCAAGATTAATTACGAAAGAGGAATTAGAAAATTTAGGTTGTTTTGCATTAACAAATAGTTGTATTTCCGCTCCAACATGGTTATTTAATACAACTTTTTGGTCAGGGACACCTTTTTTATCATATGGTGTATGGGTTGTTACTAGTAATGGAGAATTTTATGATGGACATTATAGTAATAATGACAGTCGAGGTGTACGTCCGGTTATAACAATTTCAAAATCTGAACTTTAGATATTTTATTAAAACATTTTTGATGAATTTATTTTTTAAATTTATGTAAGTATGATTTATTTAATTAGTATTGTTAATTAAATAAATCATACTTTTTATTATTTTAAAGTTGTTTTTTTAATAGGATAAAAATTTATACTAAGAAATTTTGCTTTTTTATTTATAATTTATTATAATAATTATATAAAATAAAGTGAGGTTGAGTATGTTAGTTAGAGAATATATTGATGAAGATTTTGAAAGAGTTGTATTTATTTTGAAACATTCTTTTCCAGAAATATCTGAGAAAATATCCAAATCTTTGAAGTTAAGTAGTGATTTATCTTTGGATAAAAATAAATATACTCAATTGGTAGCAGTAATTGATGATAAAGTTGTTGGATATTTAATTGCTTCTAGAAATATGGATTTTATTTTAAAAAGAGTTAATTTTTGGATTGATTATGTTTGTGTTGATGAGGAATATCGTGGAAGAGGAATTGCTAAGATGTTACTTACTACTATTGAAAAAATGGCTAAAAATGAGGATGCATTATATTTACAATTAACGTCTAGTAGATTTAGAACTGTTGCAAGAAAGATGTATTATAATTTAGGGTTTGAAGTTAGAGAATCTGATATTTTTAGGAAGGTGTTATGATGAATGTAATTGATATTATTAATAAAAAAAGATTAGGTAGATCTTTGTCTTATGATGAACTTAGCTTTTTTTTTAATGGTTATTTAAATAATGAAATAAAAGATTATCAAATGTCTTCATTATTAATGGCAATTTGTATTAGGGGAATGTCAGATGAAGAAATTTTTGCTCTTACTAAAATATTTATTGAAAGTGGTGATGTTTTAGGTTTTTCTGATATATCTGGAATAAAAGTGGATAAGCATTCTACTGGAGGAATTGGTGATAAAACTACGTTAGTTATTGGTCCAATTGTTGCAAGTTTAGGAGTTCCTGTTGTAAAAATGAGCGGGCGTGGTCTTGGTTATACAGGTGGTACTATCGATAAATTGGAAAGTATTCCTAATTTTAGAGTTAATTTAACTACAGAAGAAATTATTGAACAGGTGAAAAGTATTGGTCTGGTAATAACTGGACAAACTGCAGATTTAGCACCAATGGATAAAGTTATTTATGCTTTAAGAGATGTTACAGGTACAGTTTCTTCAATTCCCTTAATTGCTTCTAGTATTATGAGTAAAAAAATTGCTGGTGGTGCTGATAAAATACTTATTGATATTAAAGTTGGAAAAGGTGCTTTATTAAAAACAAAAAAAGATGCTTATAAATTGAGTCAATTAGTAATTAAAATTGGTAAATTTTATAATCGTGAAGTAAGAACAATTATTAGTGATATGGATATTCCTTTAGGACATGCAGTTGGTAATAGTTTAGAAGTAATTGAGGCAATGAACATTTTATGTGGAAAAGAAACTAAAAGTAATTTGGTTGAGCTATGTATACAATTAGCTAGTGAAATGGTAAGTATGGGAAAAGAAATTTCAATTGAAGAAGCTACAAAATTGGTAAAAAAAAGTATAAAAAATCGTAGTGCATATAATAAATTCTTGGAAATGATTAAGATGCAAGGTGGAAATATTTCTGATATTAAAGTAAATAAAAACGTAAAAAAAATTAGATCTACAAAATCTGGGGTTATTGTAGATATTAATGCTTTGGAGGTTGGAAAGTTGGCAATTAACTTAGGAACTGGTCGCATGAGAAAAGAGGATGATATTGATTATGGTGCTGGGATTTATTTAGAGAAATTGGTTGGTCAGAAAATTCGTAAAGGTGCTGTTTTAATGAAAATTTATTCTGATATTAATATTGATGAAAAAAATATTGAGAATATTTTTACAATTAAATAAAAATTACTTTTAAAATAAAAAAATTGTGATATAATTAATACTGTAAAGGTAGGTTTGTTTATGGAGAAAATTTATATGGAAGATAATAAGAAAAATATACGTTTTGGTAGACAATCATTTGGTTCTATTTCAATATTGAGTTCATTATTTTTAGCAATAATTGCTGTTGTTGGAGTTGTTACGTTTGGTTTTAAAAACTCTTATGCTATTCCAGATGTTAATTCATATTTGCCTGAAAAATTTAAAACAGCTGAAATTAAAAAGACATTGAAAAGTGATACTGATTTTTATGTATCAGAATATTTTACAGATGGTGGTATTCAGGTTTTTTGTTTAGGACATATGGTTGATTTTAAAGAAGGAATTGAATATAGTAGAGGAAATGCAATTGAGGATTATGGGTTGCTTTATTTAATGGCAAATATTTATCCAAATAAAGTTTTTGGTAATTATGATAAAGATTTACAAACTTGGCTTTCTCAAACCGCTATTTGGTTGTATTTATATAGAGTTACTGATCTTGATAATGATGGTCAATTAAATGGTAATGTTGCTGAAAATAGTGAACATTATATTAGCCCAGCTGAATTAGATAGTATTCAAAAAGCTAGAGGAGTAATTGATATTGATGATGATTCATTGACTTTTCATACTTTAAATACTAAAACTGGTGGCGTGTCTGTTGGTAATGTTACTAGTGAAGATCCACTATTATATACAGCTATTGATGGTTTAGTTAATGAGGCTATTGCTAATAGGAAAACACCTAATAAAGCTTTAACAATTGATTTTGATGATCAAATATCAGTTACACAAGATGAAAAATATTATCAAACTTCTGCTATTGCTGTTACTGGTACTCCATCAGATAATTTTAATGGATATGAGGTAAAAATTTCTTCAGCTCCAGATGGAACTTTTGTTGTTAACGCAAACGGTGAAAAGATTGAAGATTTAACTAATATGAAAGCTTCAGATAAATTTTATTTTAGAGTTCCAGTTGATAAGGTTACAGAAGAAAAAAAATCAATTAAATTTACTGTTACTGGTTCATTTAAAACGTACGAGGGATATTATTATGTTGCTGAAAATGCACAAACAATAACTGGTATTGGTACTGTTAATAATAATCTAAATAAGGGTGCAGAGATTCAGCTTAATTATACACCAGATGTTCCTGATACTGGTATGAGCGCAGCTCAGACTGTTTACTTTGTTGGATTAATTATATTGTTGAGTGGTGTTGGAATTATTTATGCAAATGTTAAACCAGAAGAAAGTAAATAATAAAAAGTTTAAAAAGAGCCATTTACTATTATTTGGCTCTTTGCTTGTTTTTTTTGGAGTTCTTGCTATTTCTTGGAATTATTTGCTTGTTATAAAAAGTGGAATTTATTCAGATATGATGATATTAATATCTGATAATTTTGTAAATTCAAATGAGGAAATATACGAAGATATTCCAAATGTTGAAGAATTGCCTAATGATTCGTCAAATACTGAAGAAGTTGTACCTCCTGTTATTGAAAATCCTATTGAAAAGCCTAAGCCACCTGTTATTAATTATGATAAATATTTGGGAGTTTTAGAAATACCTAGAATTAGTTTAAAAAGAGGTTTTTATGGTCTTTCTTCACCTCATAATAATATTGAGGAAAATGTAACTCTTGTTGTTGGATCTAAAATGCCTGATGTTGATAAAGGTAATTTAATTTTAATGGCTCATTCTGGAGATGCTTACATTTCATTTTTTGCTTTTTTACATAAATTAAATATTGGTAGTGATATTTATGTAACTTATAATAAGGTAAAATATCATTATAAATTGGTCAATAAATATGATGTTTTAAAAGATGGAACTGTTTCTATTGTGAGAAATTATGATAAAACAACATTAACTTTAATTACATGTACAAAAGATGATGCAACAAAGCAAACTGTATATATTGCAGAATTAGTTTAGAAAGGGGAAGTAATAAAATATGTTTTTGAGTTTTTTAGAAAAGCTACAAATAATACTAAAGTATTCTTTTTCTTCTTTTTTAGCGATTGGTCTTTTGTTGTTATCTTTTCTCTTTTTTTTACTTTTGATTATTAATATTAAGCAGAGAAAGAAAATTGTTAATTATTTTGCAATTTTTGTGATATTACTGGTTGTTATTTTATTAATTTGTTTTAATATTGATTATGCTATTTATTGTAGTAATTATTTGATTAAAGGAATACTTAAATATTTTTATTTTCCTTCAATGGTTATTTATTTTTTACTTTTTGTTGTTGTAACATTTGTTGCAATTTATACAACGTTAAGTAATAAATTAAGTTTTATAAAAAAAGCAATTAATTATTTGTGTTGTGGTATTTTTTATTTTCTATTTTTTAGTTTTATTAGCGTTGTTTCATATAATAAACTTAATTTGGCTGATAAGGTTCAGCTTTATACTAATGATTTAATTTTAACATTTGTACAAATTAGTAACTTAATATTTATTGTTTGGCTTGT
>CALVIF010000016.1 GCA_944329395.1 uncultured Bacilli bacterium
CTGAAATGACTCTTTTTTATAGACTAAAATAGTGTCAGCAATTTTACTCACCAACACTATTTATTATAGAACCAAAACACTTGCAACAAAAAAAGTGTTTTTTTTTAGCAAAAAAAATTGTTAGGCAATTGACAAAAAAAACAAAAAGTAATAATATATAATAGCCACAAAATATAAAAAGGAAGTAATTTATATGAGAAAGGGAATTTACTATCAAATAAAAGATTTAGAAGTGTTGGCGATGAGATCATTATTCAATTTTCCTAAAAAAGAAAAGTTTAAGCCACCAACAATAACACAAGCTAGAATAATGAAATATATATTAGAAAATAAAGACAAAGAAATATTTCAAAAAGATCTAGAGCATAAGTTAAATTTAAGAAGAGCAACTGTTTCTGAGGTTTTATCAACAATGGAAAAAAAAGGCTTAATTAAAAGGGAAAAAAATGAACGTGATGCCCGTTCTAATAAAATTATTCTCTCTATGCATGAAAGCAACGAATATTATAAGATAAAACAAAATATTGAAAAACTAGAACAAAAACTAATTGAAAATATTTCTAAAGACGAACTTAATACATTTATATCGACTCTAGAAAAAATGAAAGAAAATTTGAAAAAATAATATATATAATAAATAAGGAGGAATTTATGTTTAAACTATTTAAAAACTTTACTAAAAAAGATATTATTTTAATCATAACATGTATATCATTAGTTACATTACATGTATGGCTAGAATTAAAAATACCAGATTATATGAGTGCAATAACTCAGTTAGTACAAACAGATGGTAGCAAGATGTCAGATATTTTACAACAGGGTACTTACATGATTGTTTGCGCATTTTCAAGTTTGATATGTAATATTATTGTTGGCTATTTTGCGGCTAGAATATCTTCGGGTTTTTCTGTAACACTACGTAAAAAGATATTTGAAAAAGTAGAAAATATGGGAATTGCAGAAATTAAAAAGTTTTCAACAAGTAGTCTAATTAATAGAACTACAAATGATGTAACACAAGTTGAAATGCTAATCGGTATGGGACTACAAGCAATGGTAAAAGCACCAATTATGGCTGTTAGTGCAATCTTTAAAATTCTTAATAAAGGATTTGAATGGTCAGTATTAGTAGCAGTATGTGTTGCAGTATTATTATTTGTTGTCTCTACACTAATGATTATTGTTCTACCTCGTTTTGAAAAGGTTCAAAAATTAATTGATAAAATTAATAGTGTTACTAGAGAAAATTTATCTGGAATTCGTGTTATAAGAGCGTTTAATGCTGAAAAATATCAAACAAATAAATTTTCCAATGTAAACGATGAATTAACAAAGATGCAAATGTTTAATCAAAGATGTTTTGCAATCATGAATCCTATAATGAATTTAGTAATGAATGGACTAACCCTAGGAATTTATATTATTGGAGCTATTTTAATTGAAAAAGCAGGCATGCTTGAAAAAATTAATTTATTTAGCGATATGGTTGTCTTTTCAAGTTATGGAATGCATGTTATTATGTCATTTTTAATGTTAACAATAATATTTATGATGGTTCCACGTGCTCAAATTTCTGCTAATCGTATTAATGAAGTTTTAGATGAAGAAATTAGCATAAAAGATGGTACATTTACTGAAAAAACAAAGGAAGTAGGAACAGTAGAATTTAAAAATGTATCATTTAAATATCCTGATGCAGATGAATATGTATTAAAAAATATTTCTTTTAAAGCTAATAAAGGAGAAACAATTGCCTTTATAGGCTCAACTGGAAGCGGTAAATCCACACTAATAAATTTAATACCAAGATTTTATGATGTTACTGAAGGAGAAGTTATCGTAGATGGTATAAATGTAAAAGAATATAAACAAGAAATACTTTTCAATAAATTAGGATATGTTCCACAAAAAGCAGTTATGTTTACAGGTACAGTGGCAAGTAATGTTTCCTATGGTGACAATGGTCGTCCTAAAATAGAAATGGATAAAATAAAAGAAGCGGTAAAGGTTGCGCAAGGAGAAGAATTTGTAGAAAAAATGGAAAATAAATACAATTCTCATATTGCAAGAGGTGGTACAAACATATCGGGTGGTCAAAAGCAAAGACTTGCTATTGCTAGAGCCATTGCACGTGATCCAGAAATATATATATTTGATGATTCTTTTTCAGCGCTTGACTATAAAACTGACGCTATCTTAAGAAAAGAATTAAAAAAATATACAAAGAATGCTACCAGCATAATAGTTGCTCAAAGAATTGGAACAATTATTAATGCTGATAAAATAATAGTCTTAGATGAAGGAAAATGTGTTGGAGTTGGAACACATAAACAACTTCTAAAAACATGCGATGTATATAAAGAAATAGCTTTATCACAATTATCAAAGGAGGAGTTAGAAAATGCGTAGACCAGGTCAAACGAGCATTCAAGAAAAGTCTAAAGACTTTAAAGGATCGATGATAAGATTATTAAATAATTTAAAACCATGGAAAATAATAATAATAGCATCTCTTACTCTTGCATTAATTAGTGCCATTCTATCATTAATTGCTCCAAATAAATTATCAGATTTTACTGACTATATTTCAAATGGACTTGTACCAAAGACAGAAAAAATTGTAGAAATAAGTCAAAAAATTGAACAAAATATAGAAAAATCTAATATAGAAAAAAAACTAGAAAGTATAATTTCTAATAATAATTTAAGTAATGAAGAAAAAATACAAACAATTGAAGTAATGAAAAAGATGAATAATTCAAAAGATAAAGAAGAATCTATTGCTCTAATGTCTTTACTTCCAGACAAAGTTCTTTCTTATTTAATTAACGATATAGAAATTGACGGAGTAACAATAACTGCTAAAGACCAAGTTGCAGTATTAAAATTATTAAGTGAAAAGGAAAACATAAAAGACAAAAATGAAGTGCTATCATTAATTGATAAATTACCACCTAAAGTATATAATCTTGTAAAACCAGAAATAAATATGGAAAAAATTAAATCACTTGCAATATTTATGGCAATTATATATATTCTTAGTGCTTTATTTAACTATATACAATCATTTTCTTTATCGACAGTGTCAAATCGTTTTGCTAATAAACTAAGAGATGAAATAAGTAAAAAAATAAATAAATTACCATTAAAATATTTTGATACCCATGAAAATGGGGACATATTATCAAGAGTAACTAATGATGTCGATACAGTTGCTCAAAATTTAAATAATAGTTTAGCTACTTTAGTAACAAGTATCACTTTATTTTTGGGATCTATGCTTATGATGTTTATTACAAACTGGTTAATGGCAATAACAGCCGTTCTTTCAACTTTAGTTGGTTTTATATTAATGTTCATTATTTTAGGAAAGTCACAAAAATATTTTAACCAAAAGCAAGAAGAACTAGGAAATATAAATGGGTACATAGAAGAAATGTATTCAGGACACAATGTTGTAAAAGCATATAATGGAACAAAAGAAACATTTGCTAAATTTGAACAATTAAATAATAAATTATATATTGCCAACAAAAAAAGTCAGTTTTTATCTGGTATGATGCATCCAATTATGGGATTTGTAGGTAACTTTGGTTATGTTATGGTCTGCATAGTTGGAGCACTACTTGTTATAAATGATGTAATATCCTTTGGGGTAATAGTTGCGTTCATGATTTATATAAGATTATTCACAAATCCACTTTCCCAAATTGCCCAAGCAATGAGCAGCTTACAATCAACTGCAGCAGCTTCAGAAAGAGTTTTTGAATTTTTAGATGAGAAAGAAATGCCTGATGAATCAAACATAACAAAAAAACTAAAAAGTACCAAAGTAAAAGGTGAAATTGAATTTAAAAATGTAAAATTTGGTTATGAACCGGGACGAAATATTATTAAAGATTTTAGTGTAAAAGTTGAACCTGGTCAAAAAATAGCTATAGTTGGTCCAACGGGTGCAGGTAAAACAACCCTTGTTAATTTACTAATGAAATTCTATGATATAAATAATGGTGAAATAATAATTGATGGTATTTCTACTAAGGAATTAAGTAGAGAAAATATTCACAGTTTATTTATCATGGTATTGCAAGACACTTGGTTATTTGAAGGAAGCATTAGAGATAATGTAAAATTTAACAAAGAAAATGTAAGTGATCGAGAAATTTGGGAAGTTTTAAGAGTTGTTGGAGTTGACCATTTTGTTAAAACATTACCTGGAGATTTAGATTATAAATTAGGCGATAATGATACTGTTAGTCAAGGACAAAAACAGCTTCTTACAATCGCCAGAGGAATGATAGAAGATGCACCATTCCTAATTTTAGACGAAGCAACAAGTAATGTTGATACAAGAACAGAAGAACTTGTTCAAAAGGCAATGGATAAATTAACTCAGGGAAGAACATCGTTTATAATTGCTCACCGCTTATCGACAATTAAAAATGCAGATCTAATTTTAGTTATGAAAGATGGAAATATAATTGAGCAAGGAAATCATAATGAACTTATGGCCCGAAATGGTTTTTATACAGAACTATATAATTCCCAATTTGAATTATAAAATTTAATTATTATAATTTTTACATAAAATAGTAAAAATGAATAAATCATCTCAAAAAGATAATAATATTATTGGGAGACGATAAAATGCAAGAAAATATAAATGCTCTAGACGAATTAAATAAAGGTACAACTATGGGAATAGATGCAATTAACTTTATTTTAGAGAAAGTTGAAGACAAAGAATTAAAAAAAACTCTTAAAGATCAATGCGACAAATATATTAAAATATCAAAAAAAGTAAATAAACTATATGATGAATATAGTGAAAAGAAATCACATGAAACATCAACCGTAGAAAAAGCAATGACATGGTCAAACATTCAAATGCAAACAATAAATGATAAAAGTAATAGTAAAATTGCTGAAATGCTTCTACAAGGAACAAATATGGGAATAATTGAAGGAAGAAAAATGTTAAATAATAAAAAATTAGATAAACAAGTAAAACTATTAATAGAAGAGTTTGTTGCAATGCAAGAAGAATGCGTAGAAAAACTAAAAGAGTTTTTATAGAAATAAAAAATAATAATAAAAAAATAATTTATTTAAATTATTAAATAAAGTATTTTTTATATAAATAAATCATTATATTTATCAAATAAGCTTTCGTTAAATTTATAATTAATTTTCTTATCTTTGTTTTTATAAATTTTTTCAATAAATTTGATCATTTCATCCATTTTATCAGGATTAAAATATTCAAATGGAATAAAATAACCATTTTCACCATCTTTTATACCTAATTCATAAAATGCTTCAAGCGGTGTAACAATAACTTTAGTATTTAATGCTAATGCTTCTAGTACTGAGTATCCAAGCGCTTCTGTATCACTAACTGAAACAAAATAGTCACTATCCTGAATATATGGTAAAGGATTTTCAACACAAGATCTATATATCAACCCATTTTCGTTAACATTAACATCAGTATCGGTAAATATATTCCAAGTAAATGGAATATCTAATGCATTTAGTGCTGCAGCAATTATTTTAAATCTTTCTGGCTTTTTTTCCGGACTATTTCTTTGGGCAGACACTAGTTTTAAATGTGGTTTTAATAAATTATTATCTAGTTTAAATGGATTTAAAATATATTCTATATTATCTGTTGGAAAATAACCTTTTGCCTTTTGAGCAGCAATCTTTGAAACTGCAATATATTTTGTATAAATATCATCAGTAAATCGTCTCGAATTAGGATAATCGCTCATATTACCATGAATAAACATATAATTTTCCCCAATACAGCAAATATTTTTAGGATAAAAATAAGTTGAATAAGTAACTAATAATCTAGCACATACAAAGTTTATATTATTAACTTTTTTTATGCACCTAAAATATTTAGAAAAGTGATTAAGTGTTTGACTACAAATATTATCATACAAAATAGTAATATCATATCGATTTGCAAAACATCTACCAATATTTTTTATCCAGCTAACATAACCATTAAAAATACCATTACAACCATTTCCAACATAAATAATATTTTCATAATATTGACTTGTTTTAACATCAGTATAGCAAAAATTATTTAAACACTTTGTATTATTTGGATTATGATAATATAATACCTCACCAATAGCTGTTTTATTTTTAAACAAATTATTTACCATCTCATCAAAATTTTCTAAAGAGCAATTTAAAATTTCCATTAATTTAGACTTTTTAAATATAAAGCTCCATATATATTCACCATAATATGGTAGATTATTTTTTAATTCTTTCACACTAGTAAGAATTTTCTGATTATTAATATAATTATAGTTAATTGAATAGTTAATAAAACAACAATCAAAATCTTCCTGTATTTTTTTTTCTATAATATTAATATAGTTTTTTTCTATAATATCATTTTCTTTTATAAAAGTAATATATTTGCAATTTGCCATTTTAATTTTATCAATTAAGTTATTTTCATTTGCAAAAATTATTTCTATATTTTCTCTACTTTTAATTTTATAATTATCACCCAATATAATAATTGCTAAGTCCTTCACTAGCTCACATCCTCTACTATTTTAAATATATTATATCATACGAATCATAAGATAGAGATAATTTCAACATAAAAAGAAAAAATATTAATTTTATTAAAGTATATTAAAAACTAAAGTATATTTAGCAATTTACTATATTTGTTGTTTTATTAGTTAATAAATGCTAAAATATGTTATTAGAAATCGACATTTTCATACATTATTTAATAAATTATTTTTTTATGTTTCCAATAAGAAAAAATTAAAAAAATTTGAATAAAATATAAATTTTATAACCAATAATAATTATAATAAGGAGGAAAAAATGTTCGAATTAGTAAGTAAATTTAAACCTAGCGGTGATCAACCACAAGCAATTGAAAAATTAGTTAAGGGAATTCAAGAAGGAAAAAAAGAGCAAGTATTACTAGGTGCAACAGGTACAGGAAAGACTTTTACCATTGCAAATGTAATAGCAAAAGTTAATAAACCAACGCTAGTTCTTGCTCATAATAAAACCCTAGCCGGACAACTATATAGTGAATTAAAAGAGTTATTTCCAAATAATAAAGTAGAATATTTTGTTTCATATTATGATTATTATCAACCTGAAGCCTATGTTCCATCAACTGATACATATATTGAAAAAGATTCATCTATAAATGATGAAATTGATGAATTGCGCCATTCAGCTACAAGTGCTCTTTTATCCCGAAATGATGTTATTGTTGTTGCAAGTGTTTCTTGTATTTATGGTATAGGTGAAGTAGAAGAATATAAAAGCAAAATGTTAACTTTAAACATTGGTGATAGAATTGATCGCAATAAAGTATTAACTAAACTTGTTGATATGTTATACGAAAGAAACGATTTAGACTTTAAACGTGGAACATTTAGAGTACGAGGAGATATATTAGAAATTATTCCAGTAAATCAAAACAAAACTGGCTATAGAGTTGAATTCTTTGATGATGAAATAGATAGAATAAGTGAAATAGATACATTAACAGGTGCAATTGTAAATAATAAAAAAACAATTAGTATTTTTCCAGCTAGTCATTTCGTTGTTAGTGATGAAAAGCTAAAATTAGCAATAAATAGGATAAAAGAAGAATTACAAGAAAGATTATCTGAATTAAAACAAGAAAATAAATTGTTAGCAGCAGAAAGACTTGAGCAAAGAACTAACTATGATATAGAAATGTTAGAAGAAACTGGATTCTGTTCTGGAATTGAAAATTATTCAGCCCCAATGGCTGGAAGAAAAAAAGGCGAAACACCCACAACATTGATGGATTTTTTTGGAAAAGATTATTTATTAATTGTTGACGAGTCACACGTAACTCTACCACAAGTAAGAGGAATGTATAATGGTGATAGAGCAAGAAAAATGAACTTAGTTGAATATGGATTTCGCTTACCAAGTGCACTAGATAATCGTCCCTTAAAATATAGTGAATTTGAAAAAAAGATAAATCAAGTTATTTATGTTTCCGCAACTCCTGGTGATTTAGAACTAGAACATACAAATAATGAATATATAGAACAAATTATTAGACCAACAGGCCTATTAGACCCAACTATTGAAGTTAGAAAAACTGAAGGTCAAATAGACGATTTAGTTGGTGAGATAAGAGATAGAATTGAAAAAAATGAACGAACATTAATAACAACCTTAACAATCAGAATGGCTGAAGAATTAACTAATTATTTAAAAAATTTAGATATAAAAGTTGCATATCTTCATGCTGAGGTAAAGACGCTAGAAAGAATGCAAATAATACATGATTTGCGTATTGGAAAATATGATGTTGTTGTAGGTATAAATTTATTGCGCGAAGGAATTGATATTCCTGAAGTATCATTAATTGCTATATTAGATGCAGATAAAGAGGGATTCTTAAGAAGCACCCGCAGTTTAATTCAAACAATTGGACGTTGCGCAAGAAATGCTAGTGGTCATGTAATTATGTACGCAGATAAAATAACTGATTCAATGCAATATGCTATTAATGAAACATCACGTCGTCGCTTTATTCAAAATAAATATAATGAAGAACACGGTATAATTCCACAGACAATTTCAAAAGCAATACGTGAGGTAATAAGTAATGTTGATACACAAAAAGGAACAAAACGCTCTCAAAAATTAACAAAAAAGGACCAAGCTTTGCTTATTGATAACATTGAACAAGAAATGCGTGAAGCTGCAAAAAATATGGACTTTGAAAGAGCCATGGAATTACGTGATATCTTATTTGAATTAAAATCACAAAAATAAGGAGTATATTATGAAACTAAATATTTTTAGAACAACTATAGATGATGGTAATTTTACAAAAGAAAAAAATGATTACCCTAACTTATCTATTCAAGAAATAAATCTTTTATATCAAACTAAAATAGATAAATTTTTACAAAAAACAGGTTTTAACATAAATAAATATGTTATCTTACCGGCAAAAAATACAAAAATTAAAAGTATTAATGTAACACCAAAAACTAAAAATGTTACAGCCTCAATCTTAATTTTAAAAGAAAATACACAAGGTATAGCTGTATTAGTAGAATCAACAGATGATCCTGTAATTATTGCTAAAGCTGCTAATGTATGTGCAGTAGCTCTAGGAACGATAGAAAATTTAAATAATAACATTATTCATGAAATAATAGAAACATTAATAAAAGAAACAAATGCCGCTCCATTTGAAATGACATTTTATATTACGTCGTGTCCATCTAAAGATAATTATATTTTAGAGTCAAAAAATGAGTTAACAAATGAAAGTATTTGGAAAGATTCAGTAATAAAAAAGCATAAAAAATATTATTTGGATATTAGATATGCTATTTTTAATCAATTATTGTATGAAATAGTTGATCCTAATTATATTTATTTTGATTCTAAAGATTCAACAGAAAATAAAAATTATTATTCAAAATTTGCCAACAGGCCAGGAAAAAATTTAACATGTGTGGTATATAGTAATGAAGAAATTTAAAAAAATTTATATTGAAATTACTAATAAATGTAATTTAAATTGTAGTTTTTGCAGTAAAATAGAAAAACAAAAGAAATCAATGACAATAGATGAATTTGAATATATTTTAGGTCAAATATCATCAAAAACAGATTATATATATTTGCACGTAAAAGGAGAACCACTTCTTCATCCTAATGTTATCGATTTTATAAAACTTGCCGAAAAATATAATGTTAAAGTTAATCTTACAACAAATGGAATTCTTTTTCCCAAACTAGTTGATAAACTAAAAGAATGTAAAGCTCTTCGAAAAAATAAATTTTTCTCTTCATTGTGAACAAAATATCCCCGATTATTTTAATAATATTTTTAATTGTGTTGATTCCTTGCCTAAAAATATAACTATTATTTATAGATTGTGGACATTAGAAAATGGAAAACTAGATAAAAAATCAACAGAAATTGTGGAAAAAATTGCTGATTATTATAATTTATCCACAGAAACTGTTAATAAATTAAAAAATGATAAAAATATTAAAATTTCTTCCACAATTTATGTGGATAAAGCCAATAAATTTGAATGGCCAGAAATTTCATCATACAAGAGCAATGGTTATTGCTATGCATTAAAAACACATCTAGCTATTTTATCAGATGGAACAGTTGTTCCATGCTGTCTTGATTCAAATGGTAAAATTGCATTAGGCAATATTTTTAAAGAAAACATTGAAACAATTATGAAAACTACACGATATATAAACTTAAAAAAATCTTTTCAAGATAGAAAACCCACAGAATCTTTGTGCATATCGTGCAAGTATAAATGTGAGGATAAATAAAAAATAATTTTTTATATAAAAATTAAATTAATATAAATTTATTAAAACAAATTTGAATGTATAAATTAAATTTGTTTATGGTATAATATGTGGCAGGTGATTATTATGGATAAAATTATAGTAAAAGGCGCAAGAGAAAACAATTTAAAAAATATAAGTATTGAGCTTCCAAAAAATAAGTTAATTGTTATGACCGGATTATCAGGTAGCGGAAAAAGTAGTTTAGCATTTGATACAATATATGCTGAAGGTCAAAGACGTTATGTAGAAAGCTTATCAGCATATGCTAGACAATTTTTAGGAAATTCAGATAAACCTGATGTTGATAGTATTGAGGGATTATCTCCTGCTATAAGTATTGATCAAAAAACAACTTCCAATAATCCACGGTCAACAGTAGGTACAGTAACTGAAATTTATGATTATTTAAGACTACTATTTTCTAGAATAGGAATACCATACTGTCCTAATCATAACATTCCAATAACCAGTCAAAGTGTTGAAGAAATGACAAACAAAGTTTTTGAATATAATGAAGGAACTAAAATTGTTATATTATCACCAATTATTCATGGTGAAAAAGGAGCTCATAAAGAATTATTTGAAAAACTGCGAAAAGAAGGATATATTAGAGTAAAAATAAACAATGAAATGTTTGATTTAAGCGAAGATATTACTTTAGATAAAAATAAAAAAACTAATATTCAAGTAGTAATTGATAGAATTGTGATAAAGCAAGAAAACTACAGTCGTTTATTTGAAGCAATAGAGAATGCAACAAAATTATCACATGGTAAAGTAGTTATTGAACTCCTTGGTCAAGACTCTAAAGAGCTAGTTTTCTCAGAACAATTTGCATGTCCAGAATGTGAATTCTCTTTGCCTGAATTAGAACCACGAATTTTTAGTTTCAACGCCCCATATGGTGCATGCCCAGATTGCAAGGGATTAGGAATTAAATTGCAAATTGATAAAGATTTACTAATTCCTGATAAAGATTTATCGATTGCTGATGGATGCATTAAAACTTTAACTGATGATCCAGAAGGAATAGATTATAAAAAACTAGAATGCTTATGCAAACACTATAAAATAAGCATGGTAAAACCTTGGAAAAGTTTAACCGACACTCAAAAAAATTTAATTTTATATGGTTCAGATGAAGCTATACAATTTAAATATCAATCAAAAAGTGGACATCAGTATAATACCAAGGATTTTTATGAAGGAATTATTAATAACCTAGAAAGACGTTATATGGAAACAAACTCTACATGGATTCGTGATTGGCTAGAAAACTATATGGTTGAATATGAATGTGATACCTGTCATGGTGCACGATTAAAAGACGAAGTTTTATCAGTAAAAATTGCAAATAAAAGTATTTATGAAGTTACATGTATGAGTATTAAAGAGTTACTAGTTTTTTTTAAAAATTTAGAATTAACAGAAGAAAAAAAACAAATAGCAAACTTAATTTTGAAAGAAATAAATGATAGACTAGAATTTTTATCAAATGTTGGATTATCCTATTTAACCTTAAATAGAAGTGCAGGAACATTATCTGGTGGAGAAGCTCAACGAATTCGTCTAGCAACACAAATCGGTTCACATTTAACAGGCGTACTATATGTACTAGATGAGCCTAGTATTGGATTACATCAAAGAGACAATGAAAAGTTAATTAATTCAATGATAGAGATGCGCAATTTAGGTAACACATTAATAGTTGTTGAACATGATACCGATACTATGCTTGCTTGCGATTATTTAGTAGATATAGGACCAGGTGCAGGAGATGCAGGTGGAATGATTGTAGCTCAAGGAACACCAAAAGAAGTAATGGAAAATAATAATAGTATTACTGGTCAATATTTGAGTGGTAAAAAATATATAGAAATACCTAAAAAAAGAAGAAAAGGAACAGGTAAAAAAATATCAATAATTGGTGCTAAAGAAAATAACTTAAAAAATATCAATGTAGATATTCCACTTGGAACGCTAACATGTATTACTGGTGTTTCTGGAAGCGGAAAAAGTAGTTTAATAAACGAGATTTTATGTAAGGCTGTATCAAATCAACTTTATAAAGTCAAGGAAAAACCAGGTAAATTTACGAAAATTAATGGTATTGAAAATATTGATAAATTAGTAGCAATATCACAAAACCCTATTGGAAGAACACCACGTTCAAATCCAGCAACATATACAGGTGTATTTGATGATATAAGAGCCTTATTTACCACTACAAAAGAAGCTAAAATGTTTGGATATGAAAAGAATCGTTTCTCATTTAATGTTAAAGGTGGAAGATGCGAAGCTTGTCGTGGTGATGGCGTAAAAAAGATAGAAATGCATTTTTTACCAGATGTATATGTTCCTTGTGAAGTATGTCACGGTACAAGGTATAATCGGGAAACATTAAGCATAAAATATAAAGAAAAAAATATAGCGGAAGTATTAGATATGCGAGTATCAGAAGCTGTAGAATTTTTTGACAATGTACCAAAAATAAAGAATAAATTAAAGGTCTTAGAAGAAGTAGGTTTAGGATATATAAAATTAGGTCAAAGCGCACCAACATTATCAGGAGGAGAAGCAGAACGTGTAAAATTAGCAAAAGAGCTACAGAAAAAAGCTACTGGTAAGTCCTTATTTGTATTAGATGAACCAACAACTGGACTTCACACAGATGACATCAAGCGCTTGCTTGCAATTTTACAAAAAATAGTAGATAATAATGATACAGTAGTAGTGATAGAACATAATTTAGATGTAATAAAAGTTGCCGATCACATAATTGATTTAGGACCAGAAGGCGGTGACGAAGGAGGTAACGTTGTCGCTATTGGAACACCAGAAGAAGTCGCTAAGGTAAAAGAATCATATACTGGCCAATTTTTAAGTAAATTACTATAGAGGTGGAAAATGCGCTTAATAATAAAAGAAAAAGATGTTTTTCGATTAAATAAATTTATTGAATGGTTAATATATATGTTTGGTTATATATTAGTATTTATACTAGTTAGTAAAGTCTTTAAAAGTATCCATGTGGATGAAAAACACTACTATTTATATTCTACATTAATTGTCTTTGTAATTTATATTTTAAATCAAACAATTAAACCAATATTAGTAACATTAACTATTCCAATCACAGGACTTACCTTAGGACTTTTTTATCCTTGTATAAATTTATTTATTTTAAAATTAGCAGATTGGATATTAGGTGGATATTTTGAATTAGAAAACATTTTTATTTCTCTATTTGTTGCAATAATTTTATCAATAATGAATTTCATAGTTGAAGAATTAATAAAAAAAATATTAAAGAAGGTAAAAAAACATGGATAAAATAGCAATTGATTTAGGTCCAATTCAGATATATTGGTACTCAATAATAGTATTTCTTGGATTATTAACTGGAAGTATTGTCATTTTTAAAGAAGCTAGAAAAAGAAAAATTTCGGAAGATTTTTTAGTAAATTTAATATGTGATTCGATAATCATTGGAATAATTGGAGCAAGAATATATTACGTATTATTTAATTTATCATATTATATAGACAATCCATTAGAGATATTTGCAATTTGGAATGGTGGATTAGCAATACATGGTGGAATACTTGCTGCATTAATATTTATAATAATATACTGTAGAAAAAATAGAATTAATCTTTTGCAAATATTGGATATTATTGTTGTTGGCTTGATTATTGGTCAAGCTATCGGTCGTTGGGGGAACTTTTTTAATTCTGAAGCCTATGGACAAATTACATCAGCAGCAGTTTTAAAAGCACAGGGAATTCCCAAATTTATTATTGATGGAATGTACATCTTAGGCGAATATCGTCAACCAACTTTTTTCTACGAATCTGTTTCCTGTTTCGTTGGATTTCTTGCTTTAATAATAATTAGAAAATGTAAATATTTAAAAAGAGGACAACTTACAGGTATTTATTTAATATGGTATGGAATAACTCGTTTTTTAATTGAATCATTAAGAACAGATGCCCTAATGATAGGATCGTTAAAAATAGCTAAAATAGTATCAATAATATTTGTAATCATTGGCATAATATTGATTTTTTATAACATTATAAAGAGTACAAAAGAAGACCAAAAATTATATACTGAAGATTTGACTCCAACAGATGAAAACGCTGGATTTATTACATATTATAAAAAAAGAGGTGACAAATATGTATAAAAAAGTTGTTATTCTAGGCGGAGGAACAGGAATGTCATATTTATTAAAAGGACTAAAAGATGTTCCAATAGATATAACAGCCGTAATTTCAGTTGCTGATAATGGACGCTCTACAGGAAAATTAAGAAAAGAATTTAACACACCAGCTGTAGGTGATATTAGAAAAGTTATTACATCATTATCTAATATTGATACACCAATCAAAGAAATGCTAGAATATAGATTCAATACATCAAGCGACTTGGACGGTCATGCATTAGGAAATCTTATTTTAACAGCAATGCTTGATATAACAGGATCTTTAAAAGATTCAATTGCTAGTTTAAGTAAATTATTAGATGTAAAACAAACAGTTTTGCCTATTTCAGAAGATGCTTCATTAACATTAATGGGACTAACCAAGACAGGAAAAATTATTGAAGGAGAGACAGAAATAACAGCTTCAAAATCAAAAATTGAAAAAATATATTATAAAGAAGAACCAACAGTTTTAAAGGAAGTATTAGAAGCTATTAAAGAAGCTGACTTAATAATTTTTAGTATGGGAAGTTTATACACTAGTCTTCTTCCAAATATTATCTGTCAAGACGTTAAAGAAGCATTAAAAAATACTAAAGCACCATTAATGTATATATGTAATGCAGTTACTCAACCAGGTGAAACGGATAATTTTAAAGTAAGCGATCATTTAAAATTAATTAATAAGTATTTAATAGATAAAAAAGTTGAAGTTGTAATTGCTAGTAATTCAAATATTGATAAAAAAATAGCAGAAAAATACTCAACAAAAGAACAAAAAGAATTAGTTGAAATCGATTATAATAATCTTAAATTAATGGATGTAGAATTAATAGAAGATGATTTAGTAGTAGTGGAAGATAACATCTTAAGACATAATAGTTTAAAACTAAGTTCAATTATTTTTTCTTACTTAATGAGAAAATAATGTCATATACAACTAACATAAAACAAGAAATCTCAACAATTAATAGTACAAAGTCAGAAATAATAGCAGAATTATCAGGCTTTGTTAGAAATAATGGAATTGTAGAAAATAATACACTTAGTTTAACTACTGAAAATGAATTTACTATTAATCGATTAAAAAACTTTTTTAAAACAATATATGAAGTGGAATTAACTGTAGAAATAAAAGATAATTTAAATTTTAGTAAAAAAAATTTATATTTACTAAAATTAAATACTAAAACAGAATTTATTTTAAAAGATTTGGGATATTACAATGATAACAATGAATATCTAGAATCACCACCAACATACATTGTAGGAGCAAATGAAGAAATAAGAGCATATTTGCGAGGGGTGTTTCTTTGCACTGGTAGTATTAATAATCCAAAAACTTCACGATATCATATGGAATTACTTATATCTACTTCTAGCGAAGCAGTTTTTACTCAGAAATTGTTAAATTTATTTGATTTAAATGCTAAAATTTTAAATCGTAATAAGGGCTATATGATATATATAAAGGAAGCTGAAAAAATTGCTGATTTTATCAGAATATTAGGAGCTTCAAAGGCAGTTTTATTTTTTGAAAACGCCAAAATTTATCGTGAAAAGAAAAATCAAACAAATCGTTTAAATAACTGTGAACAGGCTAATATGGATAAAGTTCTTCAAACAGCAACCTTACAGTTATCCCAAATAGAATTAATTGAAAAAAGTAGCAGCTTAGATTTGCTAGATGAAAAAACAAAACAAGCTCTTATTTATCGCAAAAAGTATCCTGAGTCATCATTAAAAGAATTAAGCGAAATAATTTCTTTGGAAACAGGGAAAAAAATTACTAAATCGGGATTAAACCATAGATTTCGTAAAATTAAAGAATTATCTGATAAACTAAAAAAGATCTAACTAGATCTTTTTATTTTCTATTATTTTATCAACTAATCCATAATTTACAGCTTCTAAAGAATTTAAATAATTATCTCTTTCGGTATCTTTTTCTATTGTTTTTAAATTTTTTCCAGTATTTTTTGCTAAAATTATATTTAATCTTTCTTTTAAATTTAAGATTCTTTCAGTCGCAATTTTTATATCGGTTGCTTGTCCTTCGGCTCCACCTAATGGTTGATGAATCATTACATCAGCATTAGGTAAAATATATCTTTTCCCTTTTGCACCACAACTTAAAAGAAACGCCCCCATACTAGCAGCAATTCCAACACAAATTGTAGAAACATCACTTTTAATAAAATTCATTGTATCATAAATTGCCATTCCAGAGGTAATTGATCCACCAGGTGAATTAATATAAAGCGATATATCTTCATTTCCTAGAGAATCTAAATATAATAATTGAGCCACAATACTATTAGCTAAGGTATCATTTATTTCCCCACTTAAAAAAATTATTCTTTCTTTAAGTAATCTTGAAAAAATATCATAACTTCTTTCAACACTCATGTCATTTTCTACAACCATAGGAACAAAGTTCATAATATCACCTATACATAGTATAGTGTAAAAAAATTAAAATATGCATATTATAAATAAAAAACTCATGGTATAATATTAAATAAGGTAAAAGGGTGATAATATGTTAAGAACGATTGAAATAACAATTCAAAATCAAAGGTATCAGATTAGTAGTGGTGTAACACTAGAGGAAATTGCTAGTCAGTTTCAACAAAAGTATAAATATCCTATTTTAATAGCTAAAGTAAACAATAAATTAGAGGAACTAACAAAGCAAATTACCAATCCATCAAATATAGAGTTTCTTGATTTAACGTCAAGAGAAGGAAATAGGACACATATTAGTGGATTAACATATGTTTTAATTTATGCAATAAAAAAACTATACGGTAAAAAGGCTAATGCTATTATTCAACATTCATTAGATAAAGGAATCTATATTGAAACAAATTTTAAATTAAGTGAAGGAAAAGTAACTGAAATTAAAAAGGAAATGCAAACAATTATTGATTCAAATATGCCAATTACCAAAATGACAATTGATCGTATGGAAGCAATTGATTATTTTGAAAATATGAATGATTTAGTAAAAGCAGGTGTAATGAAATACAACACCAATTCTTATGTTACTTTATATCGCTTAGGTAATTACTATAACTATTTTTATAATCTAATGCCTATTTCTACAGGTAGTCTTTCAAACTTTGATTTAACTTATATTAAAGAAAATGGCTTTTTATTACAATTTCCAACCGTATATTTTCCAGATAAAATAATGCCATATCAGCCACATCCTGGCATCTTTGAAGTCTTTAAAGAACATCATGATTGGGGAAAAATAATTCATGTAGAAAACTCGGTTGATTTAAATAAAGTTGTTTCAAGCGGTAAAATTAGTGATTTAATTAGAATAGATGAAACACTTCAAAGTAACAAACTATTAAATATCGCTAAAGAAATTACCAATCATAAAAATGTAAAAATTGTATTAATAGCAGGTCCATCATCATCCGGAAAAACTACCACTACTAGAAAACTATGCATGTATTTTCAAAGTTTTGGTTTAAAACCTAAAATGCTATCAATGGATGATTACTTTGTAGAAAGGGAAGAAACACCATTAGATGAAAAAGGACAACCTGATTATGAGTGCTTAAAAGCAATTGATTTAAAACTATTTAATACACAATTAGAAAAGATTTTAAACGGAGAAGAAGTGCTTATACCAACATTTAATTTTGCACTAGGGAAGAAAGAATACAAAAATAAAATAAAATTAGAAAAAGATGACATAATATTAATCGAAGGAATTCACGCTTTAAATAATAATATTTTGACAAATATTCCACGTGAGAACAAATATAAAATATATATTTCAGCACTAACAGAATTAAATATAGACGACCATAATCGTGTTTCAACAACAGATAATCGTCTTTTAAGAAGAATAATTAGAGATAATCGTACAAGAGGATATAATGTTGAACATACCTTAAAAACATGGATAAGTGTTAGAAAAGGTGAAGAAAAATACATTTTCCCATTTCAAGATGAGGCTGACTGTACTTTAAATACAGCCTTAATATATGAACTTGGTGTATTAAAAACATACGTAGAGCCATTATTATATTCAGTTCCATATGAATCTCCATATTACGAAGAAGCAAGAAGATTAATAAATTTTTTAAGATTATTTTTGCCAATTCCAGCCGATGATATTCCAAAAGATTCAGCTTTGCGAGAATTTATAGGTAATGGATGTTTTCATGACTAAATGTGTAAACAAAAATTGAAAATGTTGAAACAAATAAATTTAAAATATATAATATAAAATATAAGATACAAGGAGGATATATAATGATAAAAGTTGCAATTAATGGTTTTGGAAGAATAGGACGCTTAGCATTTAGATTAATGGAAGAAAGTGAAGATTATGAAGTAGTAGCTATTAATGATTTAACAGATGCAGAGCAATTAGCTTATTTATTAAAATATGATACAAATCATGGAAATTATCGTATTAATGATATTTCATTTGAAGGAAATTACATAGTAGTTGGTAATAGAAAGGTGAGAATTTATTCTGAAAAAGATCCTGCAATGTTACCATGGAAAGATTTAGATATCGATGTTGTTTTTGAGTGTACCGGTTTATTTACATCAGCAGATAAAGCTATGGCACATATTGAAGCAGGAGCCAAGAAGGTAATTATTTCGGCTCCAGCTAAAGGAGAATTAAAAACAATAGTATATAATGTTAATCATAATGATTTAACTGGAGAAGAAAAAATAATTTCAGCAGCAAGCTGTACTACTAATTGTTTAGC
>CALVIF010000017.1 GCA_944329395.1 uncultured Bacilli bacterium
ACTTACCCTATCCCCATTAACACTAATAGAACCATTGCTAATAAATTCACGAGCTTCTCTTTTACTAGAACATATTTTAAATTCAACTAACATATCAACCAAACTTATATCAGCTATAATTTTAAATGGTTCAATTCCATTAAATGCATCTTTAATCTCATTTTCAGTAAATGATTTTATATCACCACTAAATAAAGATTCACTAATTCTAACTGCTTCATCAAATGCGTCTTTACCATGCAAATCCGAAATTATTTCACGTGCAAGAATTTTTTGAGCTTCTCTACATTCTGGATTTTTAAAATGTTCTTTTTCCACATTCATAATTTCATCAGGTGTAAGGAAAGTAAATATTTTTAAATAATTAATTACCATTTCATCATCAACATTAATTAAATACTGATATAACTCATAACATGAAGTTTTATTTTTATCTAGCCACAATGCATTGCCTTCACTTTTTCCAAACTTATTTCCATTCTTATCTAATACCAAAGGCATAGTAAATGCATAAGCTTCCTTACCAAGTTTTTTCTTAATCAACTCTAATCCAGTAGTGATATTTCCCCACTGATCAGATCCTTCACATTGCATTATACAATTTTTATTTTGATATAACCAAAGGAAATCATAACCTTGAATTAAAGTATAAGCAAATTCTGCAAAAGTAATACCCGTTTCAAGTCTCCTTTTTATTATATCCTTATCTAGCATATAATTTACATTTATATATTTTCCAACATCACGCAAAACATCAGTAAATTCATAACCTCTAAACCAATCATAATTATTAACCACTTCAGCTTTTCCATCAAAAATTTTTTCAACTTGTGCTTTAATTCCACATAAATTTTTATTTACTTGTTCTTTTGAAATTATCTCACGCTCAGCAGTCGGACGCGGATCACCAATTAACCCAGTAGCACCACCACATAACAAAATTGGATGATGTCCAGCATTTGCCAATCTCTTAGCAGTTACTAATGAAGAATAGTGTCCTAAATGCAAACTATCAGCTGTGGGATCTGTCCCCCAATAAAAAGTTATTTTTTCATTATTAAGCTTATCCGCAATATCTTCACCTGCAACATCTTTTATTAATCCTCTCCATTTTAATTCTTCAAATAATTCCATAAACAAATTCCTCCTCAAAATATAACTAAAAATTAATCAAGTACAATAATTGCAAAATAATTAAAAATAAAAACAATTCGCCATATAAGGACGAATTGTTCGCGGTACCACCTTATTTCATAAGCTAATAAACTTATGCTCTATAAATCTTAACGCGATAAACGATTTTTTCCTAATATTGTAATTCAAAATTAAATTATTTTAGTTCGCACCAACCACTAAATCTCTATAAGATAAAATTAATTTCTACTAATATATTAATCATCAAAAATATACGTATATTATAACACAAAAAGCAAAATATACAATAATAAACTACTTTTTATTTGCATCTTGCAATTTATTCAAAACATCTTTAGTAACACATATAGCTTTTTTTCTAACTTCTTCAGCAGCATCACGTAAAACTGGAGTGCCTTTATCTATAGCCAATTCAACTAAATCTTCTATTTTCGCCTTTAACTCATTAGCTTTTTTTTGAGCAATTTCAAAAACTTTTTCCTTATCCAAATCTTCTAAATCATTTTTTACCTCGGATAATTTTCTTTCAAACTCATCCTTTACATCTTCTACGTCAATTTCTTTAACTTTAGAAATAAAATAATCAAGACGCTCTTTTAATTCTGCTCTCAAAGCACTACCTTTCTTAGGAGCAAATAATAATCCCAAACCAGCACCAACCATAGCTCCTGCTAAAAATTTTCCAAATCCATTTTTTTTACTCATTAATATATTCCTCCTCTTCAATATTTTTTTTTCTTTTATTTTTTTTTACAAATTTATAAATAAAACCAGAAATCATGCTAACTATAGAATCACTAAGTAACGAAATACTATCCGTTGTTTTATCAATTAATGAAAAAAAAGAATTAAAAGAATTAATCTTTTCATCAACATTATCAACAACGCGATCAACCTTCTTTAATATCTGAATTAATTGAATAACTAAAACAATTAAAGCAATAAGCAAAATTATTCCAAAAATATATAACAACAAAGGTAAAAAAATATTCAACATAGCATCCATAGTACCCCTCCTTCCATATTATTGCTCTTCTTGATACATTGAATCAATTAAATCAAACAAATTATCATCATCATCTAAAGTTTCATTTTTAGATTCAACAAACTTTGGTTCATCATTAACAACATCACTAGCAGAAGAAACAACTTTATCATAATCATCTTTGACTCTTCTATTATTAGATTTCTTTGAAGCATCAAGATAATCAACATTATATTCTAGTCCTAAATCTTCAAAATATTCAACTGCATCACCAACAGTCACATCCTTAACAGATGGTTTTGAATCATCAGAACTTAAATCAACTAACAAATTAGAAGTTGTTTCAATTTCAAATGTTGGCTTAAAATTATTTTTTTTCACATCATCATTTGTTTCTTTATTTTCAGTTCCAAATGCCTTTTTTCTAATATCATCAAAATTTAATTTTTCCCGAGAAAAACTACTCGAAATTTTAACCTCGCGTTTTGATACAACATCTTCCTTTTTATAATTTTTATCCAATACACCATAAATCGGAGAAATTATTGGAGAAGGCTTAAAATGTGTTTTCTCTTCAATTCTTGTTTCATAAGTATGATAATCATTAACAGTTGTTTTAGGCGACTCCATAGAACCATAAGGTTGATTTGGAATTCTTCCATGATATAAATTATCCTTTTCATTCTGATAAGAATAAACAGGCCTTGCAACTTCTTTTTCAATAACTTTAACAATTTGAGGTTCAACTTCTGCTTTATAACGCCTAGGTTGCTCATCCATTGTAAAATCATTATCATCCATTATCTTAAATTGTCGTTTTGATTCCACAGATTCATAAATTTGATCATTTGGCATATTAGATAAAAAATCATCTTTATCGAAATTACTTACTTTTGCATCATCAAAACTAGATTCTCTCTTTTCTGGTAAAACAACTTTTTTAGCAATCGGTTTTTCATCGTTAATTTTATTATCAATATCTTCTTTAACCGATTCTTTCTTTTTAACATTTTTAGGAGATTGTTTCACTACTTTAGGTTTTTCTTCAACTTCAACATATTCCTCTTCAAAAAGAGCATTTTTAAGTTTGTCAAATATCCCCATAAACTCACCTCATTATTTTTATTCATCACTAAATTCCAATTTTTCTTGATCTTTTGCTATCTTATAACCTGAATCATATTTTTCAACAACATCCATAAAATCATCCTGAAATTTATCATCTTCAAATAATGAAAAATTTTCCTCAGCATAACTTAAAATGTTATCACCAACTAAACTTTCTAAAACATTATCATTGTACTCAATAGACCTCAAAATACAACTAATATTATTTACTACCCTAATCAAATACTTTTTTTCAATTAAAGCTTGAATCCTAGCATAATTGAACACATATTCAATATAATACTTATCACCAACTTCATTAATTTCAATATACCCATTACCACTTTTATAATTTAATTTTTTAGAGTAATAAGCATCATCATTTTCCTTATAAGTATTTTCTACGCCGTGATAATAAGCAATAACATCAACAAATAAATAATATTTATTTTCAAATCTATCCTTAAGTACAGCATTATAATCGTCTTTTGTTAAAAATTTTAAACCAAAAGGAATATAATAATTATAACCTTCAAAATTAACATTAGTAATATCAGTCTTTTCAGAAAGTAAAATATCAATATTTTTTTCAATACTTTTATCATCTAATTTTTTCACACTACAACCTGTAATAGATAACAAAACTATAGAGAGTAAAACAATAATCTTCTTCATAGTTCACCTACTCTTAATACATTATATCAAATTTTTTCTAAATGTAAAATATTTTGATATCATTTACTATTTTGGACACCTTTTTTTGCGACAACTGCATAAATTGGTAATCCCATATTAGAAAACTTATCTTCATATTCGGTTGTAATTAAACTCTCATCTTCTTTACCATGTAAATCAAATATTATATTAGACAAAGTATAACCATTTTCACTAAAACTCATTAATGAATAAATATATAAATCCCTATTATCTGTTCTTAAATATATTTCCTTATTAGAAATAAAAATTTTATCATACTTATCAAGAAAAATTTTACTAGAAAGTCTTCTCGAAGCATGTCGAACCTTTGGCCAAGGATCAGAAAAATTTAAATATATTCTAGAAATTTCATTTTTAAATATATTATTTATATTATTTGCATCAATTCTAACAATTGCCAAATTATTTATACCATCAGGTATCTTAGGTAAACATTTAGCAACAACACTATCGAATTTTTCAATTCCTATAAAATTAATTTCAGGATATTTTAAAGCATTTTCAATAATAAATTTACCTTTTCCCATTCCAATTTCAATATAAATTGGATTATCATTTCCAAAAAAATTATTCCATTTACCACAATACAATTCTGGATTTTTAATAAAATAACTTGAATTACTTAAAATAATTTCTTTATTTTTAACATTTCTAAGTCGCATAATAATCACCAAATATATTTTATCACATAAATCAATAATTAGCATATAATAAAACGAAAGATGAGTTGATATCGATGAATAATATGATGTTTCCATACATAATACCATATCAAAATACCCAAGCCATAAATATTGAAGAAGAAATAAAATTATTAAAATATGAAATAAATATTTTAAAAGAAAAAATTGAAAAAATTGAAAACAAAGAGCAAAACAAATATCTTCAAAAAGAAGACGGTAAATATATGATGTAAAGGAAAATAAATTCCTTTTTTTTGTAGAAAATATTACTTTGTGATATACTAAAATTAGTAGAAAGCGAGGTAATCATATGCTAAAATTAAAAAACATTGATAAAGAATTATATGATAACTATGTAAAAAATCACCCAACAAAATCACATTTCCTACAATCCCATGCCTGGGGAGAATTTTCAAAAGTAAAAAAAAGACTTATTCCCTACTATATGGGATTAGTAAATGAAAAAGATGAAATTGTTGCCGCCACACTTTTATTACAAAAAAAACTACCATTTAATTTGTGCTATTTTTATTGTCCTAGAGGATTTGTAATTGACTATAAGAAAAATGAACTAGTTAAAATAATGACAAATAAAATTATAAATTTTGCTAAAAATAAAAAAGCAATATTTGTAAAAATAGATCCAGATATAATTATCAATAATAAAAACTATTTAGATGAGCAGATATCTCTAAATTATGATCCAAATGAAATATTTAAAGTTCTTGAAGAAGCAGGATTTAAACATCAAGGTTTTACTCAAAACTTTGAAACCATGCAACCAAGATATACATTCAGAATTGACCTAACACAACCATTAGAAGAAATAGAAAATCATTTTTCAAAAACGACAAAACAAAGAATAGCAAAAGCAATGAAACTAGAAACCGAAGTATCAATTGGAACAAAAAATGACATAAAAGAATTTTATCATTTAATGACACTTACTGAAAATAGAAAAGATTTTATATCATATGATGAAGATTATTATGAAACTCTTTATGAAATATTTAATGGAAATGAAAATAGTAAAGCAACACTTTTTTTAGGCAAAATTCATATCAATAAAACCTTAAAAAGTTTAGAAAAAGAATTAAAAACAATTAATAATCAAATATCAATTTTACCAATCGATAATTTAAGCAAAAGTGCTAAAACAAAATTATCTGAATTAACAAAACACAAAGAAAATATAAACAAAGAAATAGAAAAATTTAAAAATTATAAACAAGAATATGGAAATGATTTAACTCTTAGCGCACACATGATTATTGAATATGGAGATAAAGCATGGGTTTTATATGCTGGAAATCACAATATATTAAGTGAAACATATGTAAATTATTATACATATTATGAGCATCTAAAATACTGCAAAGATAGAGGCATAAAAATATATGATCAATTTGGTACAATTGGAGATATGTCAAATAATAACCCACGACTAGGATTACACGAATTTAAAAAGAAATTTGGCGGAAATTACATAGAATTTATTGGAGAATGGGATTACGTAATCAAACCGATAACATATTATATATTTTCAAAAATAATTCCAATATACCGAAATATAATTAGAAAGAAAAGTAAAAAGGAGCTTCAAAATGAAATTAAACGAAATAACTAAAAAAGAATTCAAAAAATTTGCTGATAATCATCCACAAATTACTTTTCATCAAACCAAAGAATGGGCTAATTTAAAAGCAAAAAACAATTGGACAAGTTATTATTTAGGCTTAAAAGATAATGATAAATTAATAGCCGCGACAATGATATTAAGAAAAAAAATTCCATTAATAAATAAATATATGTTTTATGCACCTAGAGGTTTCTTAATTGACTACAACGACTATGAAACATTAAAAAGTTTTACAAGTCAAATAAAAAAATATGTTAAAGAAAAAAAAGGAATTTTCATAAAAATAGATCCTTATGTAGAATATCAAGAGCACGATAATAACGGTGAAATTGTTAAAGACGGTATTAATAACTTTGAAGCAATAAAAAATTTAAAAAAATTAGGATATAAACATTTTGGATTCAACTTAATGCAAGATACACTACAGCCAAGATGGATGCACGTCATTGATACAAATGGAAAAACACTCGAAGAAATTTTAAATAATATGGAATCAAAGACACGACAAATTTTAAGAAAAAACGAAAAATGTGGAATAAAAACAAGAGAAATTTCAAGAGAAGAATTACCGCTATTTAAAAAAATTATGCAACATACAAGCGATAGAAGAGAATTTGTCGATAGACCTCTATCATACTATGAAAATATGTGGGATAACCTACATGAATCAGGGATACTAAAAATATTAATTGCCGAATTAGATTTTGATGAATATAAAAAAAATACACTTGATGAACTAAATAATAATAAAAAAGAACTAGAAGAAAGAATAACAAAAAAAGAAAAAAGCATTTTAAAAATGAATGATAAAAAATTTGAACAAAGCAATAAACAAAATCAATCAAATATTAATAGACTAGAAAAACAATTAGAAAAAATTGAAGAATTAAAACAACAATATGGAAAAAAAGTATTACTAGGTGGAATTTTATTTTTAATATATGGAAATGAAGTATTATCACTATATGGCGGTTCAGAATCAAAGCTAATGCAATTTCAATCAGCATACACTGTTCACTATGCTGGAATAAAATATGCCGTAGAAAATAATTATAAAAAATATAACTTTTATGGAATAACAGGTGATTTTAGAAAAGAAAATCCACTATATGGATTATTTCTATTTAAAAAAAGTTTTGGCGGACATGTTTGTGAACTTATAGGTGAATTTGACTATGTTATCTCACCTTTTTGGTATAATATATATAAAATAACTTTTTCAATCTATCACAAATTAAAAACTATAACAAAAAAATTTAAATAATTAAAGCTTTACAAAAATACACTTTTAAAAAAAGTGTATTTTTCTTTACTAAATATATAAATTAAGACTTATTATTTTTTATAAAATCTATTTTATTACCAAAAATTCTTTTAATAACCCCATTTTTATAACAAAACATCAAGTAAGCAAAAACACCAACAACAGTATATAGCAAAATTATAAATATATTGAATACTCTAATATTACTAACTACTGGTAAAAAAAGTTTTACTATAAACAAAGTTATAGCCATAAAAGAAGTTCCAGAAATAATATCAAACAGATTTTTTATTAAATTCTCATAGTTAATTCCATATTTATAATGTAAAATAACCAAACAAACAACAAACGTTACTAAATAACCTATTATACTAGAAGTAATCACACCATAGTAAGCGGGAACTCCCATTTTATAAAAAGCCACAATTAAATTATTATTTAATAAAAACTTCAATATAACCCCAACAGCTAAACTTAAAATAACCGTTTTATAATCTTCAAAAACTTGAATAATAGAAACTGCCGAAGTAAACAAACCAATTAAAAAACCAACAAAAATATAATAAGATAATACACTAGGTCCATAATTATTTATTCCATAAAAAACATTCCAAATAGCCTTCGATAAAAAACTAATTCCCAAAGTCATAGGCAAAGTAAAAAATAATAAAATACTAAAAGCTTGATTTATCTTTTTATTAATATCTTTTTTATCATCTTTTACAACACTTTGAGTTAAATTTGGAATTAAACTAACAATAATTCCTGTAGAAACAGAAAGAAGTATCATATTAAATTTAGCAGCCCAAGTAGATAACATACTCATTATAGATTCAGCTTCAACAATATCAAAATTTGCATAATTAACAAGCCCCTGTACAACTGTAACCATATCAATATAATTATAAAAAGATTTAAACACATCAATTAAAATAAAAGGAATAGCACAAATAATAATTTTTTTTAATATTTGCTTATTAGTAATAATAGGCTCATTAACAGGTCTAATTTTCTCATTAAACTTATTTTTATTTTGATATTTTTTATATAGTAAATATAAATAAGCAACAATAGCACCAATCGTAGCACCAAAAACCGCAACGCCAACAGCAGCTGTAACTGATAAATGAAATATCTTTAAAGTAAGAAAACTTCCAAAAATAATAACTATAATTCGTACAATTTGTTCTAACACTTGAGAAAAAGAAGGCATCGCCATAAATCTGTGTCCCTCAAAATACCCACGATAAATACTAAGAACAGGTACAAATAAAAAGGCACTAGCAACTATTCTAATAACAAATGCTACATCAGAAACAGAGTTACCTCCAGATAAGTCTCCGACAATCATTCTAGCAATTGACGGAGCAAATATTAAAAGAACAATAAAACAAAAACATCCTAATAAAAAGGCAATTTTTTTTCCTAACAAAAAAACTCTTTTCTTTGCATTATAATATCCTAATGCTTGATATTGAGATACTATTTTACTAAGTGACAATGGAATACCAGCAGATGAAAATGACATAAACAAAAGATAGACTGTATATGCATAACCATATAAAGCTCCACCTTTTTCACCTATAATCGCATAAAATGGAATAACATAAACAATACCCAATATTTTAGAAATAACAATTCCTAAAGTTATAACATATGCACCATTAATAAAATTATTTTTTTCAATAGTATGACCTTTTCTCATTTTAATTCTCCTCAAAACAATCATACCATATAAAAAATAAAAAATAAATTATTCAGTATAAACAATCATTGCCGAAAAACAAAAAATCTGCTCTTCACTAAAAACTCCAATACTAACTTGATATTTAATATCTATAACTTCTCCTACCATAGTTGCTAAAAATTCATTAATATCCTTTTCTAAATCATCTTCATCCTCTAAATCAAATATTTTAACTTTCATATAATCACCATATTAATAGTAAAACAAATTATTATATAAATTTGTCAAAAAAAGAATTAAAATTATATCAAAATAAAAATATATAGAAAATAACTTTCTATATATTAAAAATAAATATTTATTTAATGGATTACAACTACTTATTAAAAACTTTTGAAAATCTAGTTTCTGATTCTACATAATTTTCACTTTTTAAACGATTATTTATATCTAATTCTACAATTGAGTCACATACTTTATATCGATAAAAATTCTTAATATCTGTATAATCACCATCATTATTAGCTTTATTCATAGCTTTATGATATTCTGTTCTTTCTTGAGCTTTTATATAAACAGGTGGAAGACCAGCATTTTCTAACAATTTATTAATAAACCCTCTAATTGTCCTACCATTGCCATCACCAAATGGATGAACCTTAATCAGTTTACATCCAATAACAACACAAGCATCTAAATATTCCAATAACCAATTAGAATCTTCACCATTTTTTATAAGCGGTGCTAAAGCAATTAATTCTTGAATATCATCATCTAGTTTATTTAATTCATATCTAATCATAGACCATTCAGTTAATTCTGTACCAGTTCCAGGCAAATACACATCAAATTTTCTAAATTCACCACCAAATTCCGGATGAGCAGTTGTTGAATATAATTTTTCATGTAATTCCTTTAAAGTATAAACATTAAACATATAATTAATATCATCAGAATGAATATACTCATACATCACTCTAAGACCATTTACTTCATCTTCTTCATGAACACCTTCAAGCCTACTCTCTTCTTTAATATATCTAGAAATAAAAGCTCTTTTTAAACTCTCAAATTGAGCTTGATCAGGATTCATAGAATAATACATTCTTATTAATGTTGTTGGAATAGTATTATCTTCACTATAAAGCTGACGACGCTGTTTTCGTTGCTTATATCCCATAAACATTTCCTGGATTACAATACGCATATCAATTCCTTCAGAATTTAAAATACTTAAAACCAATTCTCTATTACTCATTAATTTTACCCCCACTTAAATTTGTTACAAATTATATCAAAAAAAGAAAAATTTTTCAATATAAAATAAACAACATTTATAATTATTAAAAAAATAAAAATATATAGAAATACATTTTCTATATATTTTAGCATACAATACAAATATTTATTATTTAACAACTATATTAACAATCTTATCTTTAATAATAATAATCTTAACAATCTCTTTTCCTTCAATATGACGAATAACATTTTCTGCTGCCAAAGCACGCTCCTTTATTACATCTTCACTATCGTCAGCAGAAATCATAATTGTAGTACGAACCTTTCCATTAACTTGAACTGCAATTTCTTTTTCAAAATCTATAATTTTAGACTCATCGTAAGTTGGCCATGACTCAAACGCAATTGTATTTTTATGACCAAGAATTTCCCAAAGTTCTTCACCTAAATGAGGTGCTACTGGATTTAATAGTTTTACAAACGATTCAGCATATTCCTTAGGAAAAACATCTTCTTTATAAACATTATTAATAAAAACCATCATTTGACTAATAGCGGTATTAAAAGCAAGGGCTTCATAATCTTCACTAACTTTTTTTACTGTTTGATGATAAATTTTTTCCAAATTATCATTTTTTTCATCCTTAATTTTCCCAGAAACAAATAGACGATAAACTCGATCTAAAAATTTTTGAGCACCTTCTACGCCTTGTTGATTCCATGGTTTTGAAGCTTCAAGAGGTCCCATAAACATCTCATATAAACGTAAAGTATCCGCTCCATAATTATTAACAATATCCATTGGATCAACTGCATATTCTGGATAACGTTTTCCCATTTTAATACCATTAGCACCTAAAATCATTCCTTGATGAACTAACTTTTTAAATGGTTCTCTAACAGGTGATAAACCTTTATCGTACAAGTAATTATTCCAAATTCGTGAATATATTAAATGACCAACAGCATGTTCAGGTCCACCAATATATAAATCAACTGGCAACCAATGCTTTAATAGTTCTTTATTAGCAAATTCATTATCATTTTGAGGATCAATGTATCTCAAAAAATACCATGAAGAACCAGCAGAACCAGGCATTGTTGATGTTTCCCTAATACCACTAATTCCTCTATTATTATACTTCTTCCATTCTATAGCATTTTCAAGTGGTGCTTTACCATTATGTCCCTTATAATCTTCTAATTCAGGTAACTCTAAAGGAAGTTCATCATCATCTAACATATGAATTTGCCCATCTTCTGTATAAACAACTGGCATTGGTTCTCCCCAATATCTCTGTCTAGCAAAAATCCATTCACGCATTTTATAATTAATCTGTTTAGAACCAACATGATTATCTTCTAGCCAAGAAATCATTTTATTTATTGCATCTTCCTTATTTAAACCATTCAAAAAATCAGAATTAATATGAGTACTATCATTTTCCATAGCTCTAGGATTTAATACATAATCCAAAGATTTAATATGCAACTCATCTTTTATCTCATTCTCAATGCACTCTTTAGAAACCCACTCAACTACAAAATTTTCATCATAATCTAAATTTTGCTTTTTTCTCTCATTACTTCTAATTTCAAACAATAAAGGTGTTGCCTCAATATTAAAATAAGTATCTTTATTATAGGCATAATAATGATGATTAATTTTAAAAGCTTCACAAACAAATTTCAAATCAACATATCCTGTTGCTTCTTCTATTTCTCTAATAGCACAATCAATTGCACTTTCATTATCATGACGTGTTCCACCTATAAATAATCGACCACCATTTTCTTTCCAATTAATAGTCAAATATTTATCATTTTCTCTATCGTAAACTATTGCAACAATAGATTTCTTTGTTTTTTCATTTTCATAAACTTTCCCTGTAGTTTCCTCAAGAACTTGTATAATTGGAATATTAAACTTCTTAGCAAATTCATAATCTCTCTCATCATGTGCCGGAACTGCCATTATAGCACCAGTACCATAACTTGCCAAAACATAATCAGAAATAAAAATAGGAATTTCCTTTCCATTTACAGGATTAATTGCATAAGCACCAATAAATACACCAGTCTTATCCTTATTTAATTCAGTTCGTTCTAATTCACTCTTTGTAGCACACATTTCTTTATAAGCAACAACTTCCTCTTTTTTATCATCAGTAGTAATTAAATCGACCAATTCATGCTCAGGAGACATTACACAATAGGTAACCCCAAATAATGTATCACATCGTGTAGTAAATACCTTAAATTCTCTATCACTATCCTTGATTTTAAAAGTTATATGTGCTCCTACAGACTTTCCAATCCAATTTCTTTGCATTTCCTTTGTTGACTCTGGCCAATCAATTTCTTCTAATCCCTCAAGTAGTCTTTCAGCAAAAGCTGCCTGATCAATAACCCACTGTTTCATATTCTTACGAACAACAGGAAAACCACCACGTTCACTTTTCCCATCAACTATTTCATCGTTAGACAAAACCGTTCCTAGTTCTTCACACCAATTAACTGGCATATCAACATATTTAGCATATCCATCTTCATATAATCTCTTGAAAATCCATTGAGTCCACTTATAATATTTTGGATCACTTGTTTGAAGTGTTTTACTCCAATCATAATCAAAACCTAAAGAACGTAATTGAGTTCCAAATGTTTCAATATTCTTTTGTGTAAATCCATTAGGATGATTACCTGTATTTACAGCATATTGCTCAGCTGGAAGACCAAAAGAATCATATCCCATAGGATGAAGAACATTATATCCTTGCATTCTTTTCATTCTAGATATAATATCAGTTGCAGTATACCCCTCTGGATGTCCCGCATGAAGCCCAACTCCAGACGGATAAGGAAACATATCCAAAACATAATACTTTGGCTTACTAAAATCCCAAATATCTGTATGAAAAGTATCATTTTCTTCCCAATAATTTCTCCACTTTTTCTCTATTTCTTTAAAATTATACATTTTTTATCATTCCCTTCATTTTATAATATTTAGCCACAAAAGCATAACTAATTAAAAAAATAGGTATAACCAACAAAATTGCCAATAACATTTGTAAAATATATTCATCAACCAAACTAATAATTGACACTACAATAGTAATATCAAAAGATGAAACAAGTGATATAATGCGCAATAATTGATTATAATTAACGTTATCAATATCTAAACCATATTTAAAAATTAAATATTTTATTTCAACTGGATCAGATTTTTCTTTTTTTAATTTAGATTTTCTAATTTTTCCACTCTTATACTTTTTCATTGGTATAACTATAAACATTTCATAAATAATCAAAACTATAACATAACAAATAAAAAACAATAATATTTCTCTTTTCATAAATATCAATATAATAAATTTAATACAATTATTATTTTATTAAATTTATCCCTTCAATTTAAAGTTTAACTAATTATATTTTCAAAATGTTCAAAAAATATTTTTTAAGCATAAATAAAAAAAAGTCCTTATATAACATATAAGGACGAAATTTTCGCGGTACCACCTTACTTCATAAGTTAATAAACTTATGCAACTTAATAGAGATAACGGTTCAACCAAAATGCCTAAGACTGATCAAGTTCACTTTTAAAATGTACCTATTCACACCAAACATAAGCTCTCTAAAACACTAAAACAAGCTACTACTATCAGTCACATTTAAAAATATAAAACTAGTATATGCTAAAAGATTACATTTTTCAAGTTTTTTTTACACTTCACTAATATAATCTAAAAGTTTTAAGAATAAATTAACATCATCCTTAGAAAGTCCATTTTTTTTCATCTTTCTAATTTCTATTCGTTTCTTCTTTAAAGTTAAATCACCAAACATAATCTTTGCAATATCTTCTTTTAAATAAGTATTAATTTGAAGATCCATTAAAATACTATTTACATCATCATTAATAAGTCTCATAGCATCTATTTCAATATCTTTTCCCTTACAATTAATAGTCAACTGACCAACAGTTGAACAATCTTTAACCTCAACAATAAAATCTGTAGCTTCAACATAACTTTTCACAACAATCTTATCGTTATTGAAATAACCAGTAACATCATCAGCCTGTTTTGTATTTCTAAAAACAATTTTATAATTTCTTTTTTCTGGAACAATACCACTTTTACCATCAACAGATCTAATAATTACTGTATAATTATTTTGTAAATAATTATAATCAATTGATGTCTTCAAAAAATACCCTTCTTTATATAATGCAGTAACTCCATCATCTTCATATAAAGTATATGTATTACTAACACCAGGGAAAATTTGAACTTCCAAATCAGTTGGAATTCCTGTATTATTGTAATCACTTCTATTTGAAAGAGGAATTATCGAACCTGCATGAGCAAATACAGGATAATCTTCAACTTTATAAAAAGAAACGTATTTTTTATCACCAGGAAATTTCTTTCCAGTAATAAAATCATACCAAATTCCATCAGGAATATAAAAGCGATGAACAGTTCTATTCATAATTTTATCTTTTTTATCCAAAATAGGGCAAACTAAAAGCTGAGACCCAAAGTAATATTGATTTTTATATAATTCATCATCATACACCCACATATAATTATAATAAAAAGGCTGGATTAAAGGTATACCAGATTTAGTATAATTATAAGCCTCTGTATATAAATATGGTATTAATCTATGACGAAGTCGCAAATAGTCCGCTGCAATATTTTCAGTTTGTGGATCCCATAACCAAGGCTCTTTTTTATAATAAGGACCACGAGCACCATGAAATCTAAGAATTGGCGAAAAAGTACTAAGTTCCAAATATCGAACATAAAGTTCGCCATCTTCAATACCCCCATGATTACCACCAACATCATGACTCCACCAACTAACTCCCAAATTGGATGCATTTAAATAATAAAACGGCAATTTTCTTAAAGAATCCCAGCTAATTTCACTAGAACCACCATATAAAATACCATAACGATGTGGTGCAATAATTCCATTTCTAGCAAGTAACATTCCTCTTTTAGCAACATTTCTTTTAGAATCCATATATAAATAATGATTAAGTGACCATAATTTATTTATATCTTTAATACCCTTATAATCGTTCCAAAAAAAATCAACGCCAAAAGCTTCCAAAGGATGTAAAAACATTTTTAACAAAATATCAATTAGTTTAGGATTTAAAGGATCAAATTCAATTATTCGTGAATCTTTTATATCCAAATATACACAAGCCTGTTTATAAAAAAGCTCATGTGGATAAATTCCTGCTTCAGGATCAATACATAATCCAACTCTAATTCCTCTACTATGAAATTGTTCAATCATAGCTTTAGGATCCCTAAATAACTGAGCATTAAAACTAAATCCAGATTTCAATCCTTCTGAATTACCAACGTTACGATAATGCCAATCATGATCAAATAACATTATTGATAATGGAATTCTTTTACGTTCAAAATTACGAATTAATTCATAAACTGTTTTATCATTATAATCAATATTTCTACTCCACCAATTACCAAGTGCATATCTAGGTATTAAAGAAGGTGAACCAGTAAGCTTAAAATAATCTGTCAAAGCTTGTTTAAAATCCTTATCGTACATAAAAACATAAATATCAAGATGTTCTGCTGGCGGATCACCCAAAGTCCCATCTTCCATTATCAATTTAGTATTACTATCATCAATAGAAACAAAACCATCTAAAGAATAAAGTCCTTTAGATTGATTAGCATTAGTAGGTATGTCAGTACTAATCATATTACCTTTTAAATTTCTAGCTTCTGGATGACCATAATACCAATCTTTACTTCTATCCTTATCACGACTTAAAAGAGTAATTTTTAAATTTTTTGTTGCAGAAACTCCTCCCACAAAAGGATGTTCTTTTTGATATAAAAGAGAAAAATATTTTGTTGTAATTTCCAAAATATTATTATCTTGCTTAATTGAAAAATCGGATAATCCAAGATTACGTCGAAGTATCAATTGTGTAGGTCTATCAACAAACTGACCATAAGGAGAATATTCAAGACGAACAACTCTCTCTGTAATAATTGAAATACGAAAAAGCTGTCCCTGAACAACAACCTTACTATTACATATAGCTCTATCATAATCAATTTCAAATTGTTTTCCAAGCGGATACATATAAACACCCTCTTATTATTCTAGTAACATAATAACATAAAATAGATAATATTCCAAGTAAAATAAAAAATAATTAAAAAAAAGGAAATCAATAATAGTTGATTTCACAAAATTAAAATTTTAGTTATCTAAAAACATCGCATAATATTCCTCAAAAGAAATATTATGTTCATAAATATAAGTAGCAATTTCTTTTCCAACGTATCTATAATGCCATGGTTCACTCCTAAAACCTGTAATATTTTCATTACTTTTTGAAAACCTAAGTATAAAACCATACTTATAAGAATTATCTAACATCCACTCATATTCTTTAGATTCTGCAAAAATATCACTAGAAGTACTTCCGATATCAAAAGCAAGCCCAGTTTGATGTTCTGAAAAACCTGGCAAAGAAACATACCTATTTACATAATTATCACCATACAATGAACGATATGTATTGCATAAATCTTCCTGTGTTTCATAACTTCGATACCCAGAATTGATAACTAACCCCAATCCATCCTTAGCTGCTGCCCGATACATTTCTTTAAATGCTTCAACCGCAACTTTTGCTCCCATTTGAACATCATCATTTCTATAATTACTATCAATTACAATCAAATCATCCGGTTCAAAATCTTCTGGAAGCATATTATATTTATTAACAAGCATATCAACAGAAAATTTTTCAACAATATTATAATCAGCGTAAGCCTTTTTATCCATTCCTAAATTAACAAATAAAACAGTTGTTCTCTCATCTTCACCAGTTTCTCTAGAATATTCTAAATACCTATCATATAGACTTAATTTTGCATAATCAATACTAAAAAATTCTGCCAAATACTTTACTTTCTCCTTTTTAGCAAATTGAGTAACATCATAATCTGTACCATGAGCTAATATTATAGAAATATCACTATTACTATATCCCTTATCAATTAATGTATTAATATTAGCTATTATATTTTCTTGATTATAATATTTTATTTTACTATAAGAATCCAAATTATCCTCTTTATAATCATTACTTTCAAAAGCAGCATTCAAAAGCTTATTTTCCCCGATACTAACAACGTAATCTTTTTTTGAATGCAATAAAATATTTTTACTAGCTTGTATACTATAACCTAATTTTCTTAATTCATTTATTTGATGAATATTAAAACAAACTAAAGTCAAACAAATCAATACAATAAAAATTAAAAATTTAAAAATATAAGCATATCTTTTTTTTAACTTTAATTTTTTACGTCTCAAATTATCACCCACTATATAATATACACTAGTATAACACATTTAATAAAAATATATAATATATAAGTTAATAAAGAATTATAAAAAGACTATTGTTTCGACAAAAAATGACATTTTACTTGTTATTTTTTTTAAAGCATAATATAATTAAATAAAAATAGGGAGCAGCAAAATATGAAAAAAATAACAAAAAAAGAAACAAAAATAATTGGATTTGCTTTAGCAGCATGGGGAATATTATTTATTGGAAGTGGCATTACAATGAACCTGATGGCAGAGCCACCCAAAATTGTTAAAACAGACTTTGAAGTAGTGCAAAAAAGAGTTTCAGAAACAAAAACAAATGAAATAAAGTTAAAAGATATGGAATTAGAAATAAATCAGCCACTAAGCGTAAGTGTAAAAGACTACCTAGAAAATTTAGAAGAAATTGATCTAGGAATTGTTAGAAATTTAAAATTAGATACATCAATGGTAAATCCACAACAAGCAGGAACATATACGTACACAATTGCCTATCAAAGAAAAAAATATAATGGAACATTTACAATTAAAGAAAAAGAGCTACCAAAAGTTGATTTAACAATAAAAAATATCAAAATGCCACTTAATTCACCACTAAATGCTAACCCAGAAGATTTATCAATATACATAGAGGAAGAATTAACCGAAGAAATAAAAAATAATATAATAATTGACTTATCAAAAGTAAAAACTAATCAAGAAGGAATATACGATTATACAATCACTTATAATGGAATAATATATAAAGGAAAAATTGAAGTTTATCAAGAACAAATAAAAAATATTATATCGAATAAAACAGACAATGAAAATAAAGAAGAAATAACATCAGAAAAAAAATAAAAGAATCAAAAATTCTTTTATTTTTTTCATTTAACAATATTTTCTAATCAAGTCCAATAATTTTATTATCAATAAAATCAATTTTTTCATAATTT
>CALVIF010000018.1 GCA_944329395.1 uncultured Bacilli bacterium
GTTTTTATTCCATTATATGTAGCATTTTTTAATGATGTTGTAAAATTTGGTAATATAAATTTATTAATTTTTATGGGAGAGCTATCAGTTCTTTTAAAAATAAAAGCAATTATAAGATTACTTATTAGTATTATTAAAAATAATTTTATTGCCTCTTTTTTTCCTATAATTGTTGATATTGTTCCTAATAGAAAGAGGGGATTAGGAAAATTAGTGTATGTTATTAGGTAATTGGCTATTTTTGTAGAAATTAAATTTTTATCTAGCAAATCTTTTGTATGTTTTGCACCACTTGGGAATCCGTTAATTAAAGACATTAATGTAACGTAAATTATTGGTCCATTTAAATTTAATTTGGATAATATGTTTATAATTCCATAGTCAATTAAGAGGGATGATAATATATATATAATAAAATTTGCTGGAAATAGTTTTCTAAAGAACAGATCTGTATATTCTAAGATGTTGTTAATAATTAAATTGGCATTTATTAAATATAATATTAATAGTATTATTATGATTATTATAGTTGTTACTTGAAAAATTTTTTTCATATTTCTCCATTTCTTTGTTATAATTAAACAAGGTGATATAATGTTAAAAAAAATAAATTCTATTTTAAAAAAAATAATTAAAGAAATAAAAGAATTTATAATAACAGAATATAAATTTTTAATTTCTTGTTTTCTTATATTAATATTATTCTATTACCCAGTAAATTATTATATTGTTGTTGGTGGAGGAATAAGTGATGTTGGCAAAAGAATTGAAGTAGAGGATTCATATGAGAGTTTAGGTAGTTTTAATATGTCTTATGTTTCACAAATTGTGGGAACTTTAGGTCCATATTTATTGAGTTATATTATTCCAACATGGGATAGAGAAAGTGCTGATCTTTATAAATATGATACATCTGAGAATATAGATGATATTGAGATGCGAAGCAATTTAAGTTTATTAAGTGCAAATAGTAATGCTATATATTGGGCTTATAAGTTAGCAAATAAAGAGTGTAAGATTGTTGATACTAATATTTATATAATTTCGGTTATTAGTAAATATAATTCACAGTTTAAAGTTGGAGATATTTTGTTAGAGATAAATGGTAAATCTTTTGATAATTTAGTGGAATATCAAAATTATATTCAGACACTAAAAGAGCAGGACTTTGTTAAAGTTAAAGTTTTACGTGATAATAAAGAGATAGAATTTGATACTAAGCTTTATAGTGAAAATGGTCGAATTATTATGGGAGTTTATTTGCAGACTATTAATGAATATGAAACAAATCCCAAAATTGATTTGAAGTTTGAAACAGATGAATCAGGGCCATCTGCAGGACTTATTACGACACTTTCAATTTATGATAAATTGACAAAGGGTGATTTAACCAATTCATTAAAAATTGCTGGTACCGGAACGTTAGAAGCTGATGGTACCGTTGGGCAAATTGGTGGAGTTAAATATAAGCTTTTAGGTGCTGAAGCGGGAGATGCTGATGTTTTTTTAGTTCCTGCTGGTGAGAATTATGATGAGTGTGTTAAAATAAAAGAAGAAAAGAATTTAAAAATTAAGTTGATAAAAGTTTCTAATATAGAGGATGCTATTAAGAAATTAGAAGAGTTAAAATAGAGGTGAAAATTATGGTAATTGGTATGGATTTAGATGATACGATATGTAAAACCTCAGAATCTTTAAATAAATGGGCTAAAATTTATGCATTAGAAGAGGGAATACAGGTTGCGGATATATTTATGGATATTGGTGAAAGAAATAAATTTTTAAAAAAACATTTTGTTGATGTAATAAGTGAAGCAGAATTAAAAGATGGATTTAAGGAAGTCTATGATAGATTTTTGAAGAAAAATAATATTTGTATTATAACTGCAAGAAGTAATGTTTTTATGCCTGATACCACTAATGTTGATTATGTTACATTAGAATGGTTAGAAAAAAACAATATTTCTTTTAAAGATTATTATAGTGATTCATATAAAGAACAAAAAGCTAAAATTTGTATTGATAAGAAAATTGATGTTATGATAGATGACGATTTTGCTAATTATGAAATTTTAAAAAAATATGGTATTAAAACAATCTTATTTGATGATAAAAATATGTATCCAGATGTTGAGGAAAGAGTTAGCTCTTGGAGTGATATTGAATATATATTAGGAAATTTAGAATAAATGTATTGGTATATATGCCAATATTTTTTTTATAGATAATTTGTCAAATTAAGTGCAACATTGATTAATATATTCATTAATTAACTCATTTGGTGTTTTATAATTTATACATTTTCTAGGTCTATTGTTTAATAGATCTAGTTTTTCTTTTAGTTCAGTATTATTTGTTTTTGATAAATCCATTCCTTTAGGATAATATTCTCGCAATAATCCATTAGAATTTTCATTTGTTCCTTTTTGCCATGCACAATATGGATCAGTAAAGTACATATCACAATTTAATGATTCTTCTATTTTTTTTCAACCTGCAAATTCTTTGCCTCTATCACAAGTTATGGTTTTTACTAATTCTTGTGGAAATTTACTTAAAAGTTCTATAATTGCTTTTGTTACATTTTCTTCTTTTCTATCTGGTAATAATTTACATATATACAGTCTTGATTTTCTTTCTGCTAATGTTACAAAACAATATTTACTTTTTCTTTGATGATCTATTCTTCCTGATTCTACTGTATCAGCTTCCCAATGACCAAAAATATTTCTATTATATACTTCTTTAGATCGTTTTTTTATTGTTTTTCCTATATTAAATTTTCCTCGTTTTTCTGCTGGTCTTTTAAATTTTCCTTTTCTTCTTAGTTTTTTCATTGTTATGTTATTTAATAGACCTAAATGTATCCAACGATATATTGTACATGTACTTGGAAAGTTGATAGGTTTTATATCTTTATAATTTACAATTTGTTTTGGAGACCAGTTTTTATTTAACTTATCTTCTATATATTTTTTTACTTTACAATCAATATTTATTTTTCTATGAGAATTAAGTCTTCTATTTTTATATTTACAATGAGCATCTGTAGGCACATAACTTGTTATAGAATAATTATTTTCTGTTTTATAACTATTTCTTTTTAATTCTCTGGAAATAGTAGAAGGACTCCTATCTAAAAGTTTAGCCATTTCTCTAATTGATAAGTTCATACCTTTAAATTTTGATATACAAGCACGTTCTTCTATGGTAAGATGGTTATAGTTCATATTATTTACTCCTTAATGTTTGATTAGACACCAACATTATATCATGAGTAAATTTATGAACTTTTTATTTTGTCTTTTTTAGTGTTGCACTTGTTATTATAAATTATCTATAATAAAATAAATTTCCCATAATTTCCCATAAATGTGCGATATTTCGACTATATTTAAGATGTATGATGGATGTGTAAAGGAGGTAAGAATATAAGATAGAGAAAAGTAATAAATAGATAATAATTGAAATTTTACATATATATAAAGGAGGAATTAGTATAAGGCTATAGAAGAATGTAATATTTAATGGTATACTATTGGTGGTGATTAGTAATGTATACTATCTGTTTAGTAGAAGATGAAGTTGACCTTTCAACTCTTATAAAAGCTTATCTAGAAAAGGCTAACTATAATGTTGTTTGTTTTAGTAAAGGAAAGGATGCTATAGAATATATTGATAATAGACCTGATCTTTGGATACTAGATATTATGTTAGCTGATGATGTAAATGGTTATGATATCATTAAGGCAATACGTGAAAAAGATGGTAATGTACCAGTTATATTTACATCAGCTAGGGATCAAGACTTAGATAAAATATTAGGATTGGAATTAGGAAGTGATGATTATTTAACTAAACCTTATTCAACTAAGGAATTGGTCTTAAGAGTTAATAAAATTATTAAAAGAGTATATAAAGATGATGCGGCAGATATTATTATATATGGAGAATATTCCATTGATTTGGTTAAAAGAATTGTAACTTTGAACGAAAAGGAAATTAAGCTTACAACTTTGGAATTTGATTTGTTAGTTTTGTTTTTAAAGAATTTGAATAAAAGTTTTTCTAGGGAAGAAATTTTAAATAATGTTTGGGGGATCGATTATTTTGGATCTGATCGTGTTGTTGATGATTTGGTTAGAAGACTTAGAAAAAAGATGCCTAAATTAAATCTTTCCGCAATTTATGGATATGGGTATAGATTATCATGAGAAGAATGGGAAATAAACTTAGTAAACAGTTGATTTGGTTAATAGCATTAGCATTTGTTTTACTATTTATTTCATTGGGGCTTGTGCTACCGAAAATGATTATACCTGTTGCAGAAAATAATCTCTATATTTATTTAAGCGAACCATTAAAATTGGTTAATATCGGGACAATGGATTATAAAATTTTGGATACTCAAATTGCTTATATTTATGTAACTAATGATGAAATTGTTGCTACTAGTAATTTAAAAGATATTATTAAAGTTGATAGTTTAAATACTTTGGTTGATAAGTTTAAGGATACTAACGGAAAGTTTACATATAATCATAAAAATTATTATTATTATACTATAAAAAGCGATCGAGTTATAAAAATAGCTTTGGCTGATGATAGTTATATTAATAAAACTAAGAATGCTATTCTTGTGGCAATTTTTCCAATAGTATTAATAACATGTTTATTGATTGGTTTGATATTGACAGCTTGGTCTTCATTTACGGTTAGAAAAATTGAAAAGTTAAAAAATAAAATTGATAATATTGATAACCCTGATTTTAATCATTCAGTAGATTTTGAAACTGATGATGAGATTAGATCGCTTGCGTTAGCGATCGAAGATATGCGCCTTTCTTTAATTAATCAAGAAGAGTATCGCAATCAAATGTATCAAAATATTTCACATGATTTTAAAACACCTCTCACTGTTATAAAATCATATATTGAAGCAGTTGATGATGACATTGAAGATGAAAAAACGGCCTTTAATGTTATTAAAGAACAAACTGCAAAATTAGAACAAAAAGTACACTCACTTCTTTATTTAAATAAACTTGATTATCTCAAAAGCACTAAAAACATAGAAATTTTACCAGTTGATATGGAAAAAATTATAATTTCTGAAGTGGATAAGTTTAAATTTCATAGGAAAGATATCAATTTTATAATAGAAATTGATAAAAAGTCTTCTTATGTTGGAACTGTTGAACATTGGGAAACAATTTTTGATAATTTACTTGGTAATTTTATGAGATATGCTACTACGACTATAAAAATAACAGCTAAGCAAAATAAGCTCATTTTATATAATGACGGTGATAATATTGATAAAGATTTTCTTGAAGGAATTTTTACTCCGTTCCGAAAGGGAATCAAGGGTGAATTTGGGCTTGGCTTATCTATTGTTAAAAAAACACTTAATTTAATTAATTATGATATTAGAATTGTTAATGAAAAGAAAGGCGTATCATTTATTATTACAAAGGAAAACCATAGTTAGGTTTTCCTTTTTTTGTTTACAGAAATACTTTTTTATATAATAGATATGATGATAGGTGGATGATAGAGGTTATGACAAGTATTAAAAATAAGAAAATTAACTTTATAATTTCGGTTATTGTGATTACAGCGGAATCTACAATGGTATTGGAATGTTTTTTTGTTACCTAATATAGTGTTAGATGGAAGAATCAATGGTGTTTCAATTATTTTATCAAAGTTATTTAAAATGCCAATTAGTATATTAGCGGTGATACTTAATATTCTATTTATGTATATTGGGTATAAGTATTTAGAAAAGGGCTTTTTATTTATTTAATATTTTGTTTTTAAAAAAATATTAAAAAGAGTATTGACAAAAAAATATGTTATTAATATAATGTTATTAACAAGTGAAGAGCTTGGTTAATTTTTTAATTTATGTTATTAACAAAATATAAATAAGAGGTGAAAAAATGGGAAAAGTTAGAAATCTAGAAGTTTATAAGGGAATGTTAATTGCAGTTGATATGGTTAATGGTTTTGTTAGGGAAGGAGCTTTACATGATGAGAAAATAGCTGATGTTATACCTCGACAATTAGAATTGATTAAAGAAACTAAGGCAAGAGGAGATTTAATTGTATTTATTAAAGATACTCATGATGAAGATGCTATTGAGTTTAAAAGATTTGGCGGAATAAAACATTGCGTTAGAGGAACAAGAGAATCAGAGTTAGTTGATGAATTAATTGTTTATGAGAATGATGATGATACTATTTCGATTGAAAAAAATTCAACTAGTTACATGGAAGCAGAGGAGTTTAGAAGTTTAATTTCTGGAATGATCAATTTAGAAAAAGTAGATGTAGTTGGTTGTTGTACAGATATATGTGATTTTAATGGAACAATGGGATTAGCTAATTATTTTGACCAACATAATCGTGATGTAGAAATAAGAGTTCATCAAGATGCGGTAGCAACTTATGCTGAGATTGAAAGACAAAATTACGTAGAGGCAGCTAATTTATTAATGCAACAACAAGGTATTCAATTGGTTAAAAAGAGATAGCTTATTTTTTTAAAAATTGTTATTAATAAAATGTTATAAAGAAAAGGAGAAAAAATAATGGAAAATAAAACTTTAATGACAGACTTTTATGAGTTGACTATGGCTCAAACATATTTTAATGAAGGAAAGAAAGATGAAAAAGTATACTTTGATGTATTCTTTCGTAAAAATCCTTTTGAAGGAGGATATACAATTAGTGGAGGACTTGATGAAACAATTAAATATATTCAAAACTTTAAGTTTGGTGAGAAAGAAATTGAATATTTAAGAAGTTTAAATAAATTTAGTGATAGTTTTTTAGAGTATTTAAAAAATTTAAAATTTGAAGGAAATATTTATGCAGTACCAGATGGGACAGTAGTGTTTCCTAATGAACCAGTCCTAACTGTAAAGACTGATGCGGTTACGGCTCAGATTTTAGAAACAGCACTGCTTGCAAATTTTAATCATGGTTCTTTAGTAACAACAGCAGCAAAAAGAATTACTAATGAAGCAAAAGGTATTCCAGTAATGGAATTTGGAGCGAGACGTGCTAGAGGAATTGATTCAGCAATTGAAGCTAGTAAGTGTGCTTATATTGGTGGTTGCCTTGGAACTTCAAATACTTATGCAGGAATGAAATATCAAATTCCTGTACTTGGGACAATGGCACATTCACTTGTTACAGAGAGTGAAGATGAATATGAAGCGTTTTTGAAATATGCAAAGAGTAATCCAGATAATTGTGTGTTTTTAGTTGATACATATGACACTTTACGTAGTGGTATTCCTAATGCGATTAGAGTAGCTAATAATTTTTTAAAACCTAATGGGTATTCATTTAAAGGAATTAGAATTGATAGTGGCGATTTAGCTTATCTTTCTAAAGAGGCTCGTAAAATGTTAGATGAAGCGGGATATAGTGAGACAACTATTTGTTTATCTAATGGACTTGATGAATATACTATTCGTGATTTATTAGCTCAAGGTGCAAAAATTGATTCAATTGGTGCTGGTGATAATATTGCGGCACCTAAAGAAAGGGTGGGTGGCGTTTATAAATTAGTAGCTGTCGAAAAAGATGGAGAAGCAGATCCAAGAATTAAAGTAAGTAATGATAGTATTAAGACAATTAATCCAGGATATAAAAAAGTATATCGTTTCTATGATAAAGAAACTGGCTATGCTTTAGGTGATGTTATTGCTTTAGCTGATGAGAAAATTTCAGAAGAAAAATATACGTTGGTTCATCCGGTTGAAACTTGGAAAAAGACTGAACTTGAAAATTATGATGTTCGTCCTTTATTAGTACCTATTTTTGAAGATGGACAATTAGTCTATGATGATCCAACTTTACCTGAAAAGCAAAAATATTGTAGTGAAGAATTTAGTACATTATATCCAGAAGTAACAAGAATTGACAGACCTCATGAGTATTATGTTGATTTATCTGATAAATTGAGAGAATTAAAGAAAGAGTTAATTGAATTTTATCAAACTAAAGTTGATGAGAAAGGGTTTCAAAAGGTAAAAGGTAAAGCATGCGTAAAGAGAAATTAGAGGAACTTCAGAGTTATATTGAAAAATTAAAAGTAAAAAAATGTGAACTTTTAGAAGGTTATGGAAAATTTTTAACTAGCAAAAGATATATGATTGAACTTAATAATGGTGAAAAATTTATTAGAGAAAAGTTAGTGAAGAATGGAGAAGAGGGAAATGCTTGTATTATTCTTCCAATAACTACAGAGAATAATGTAATATTAGTGGTTCAACCTCGAGTATTTACAAAAGATACAGTAGCTGTTGAATTGCCAGCTGGTTATGTTGATGGTTTAGAAGATTATGAGATGGCTGCTAGGCGTGAGTTATTAGAAGAGACTGGATATGTGGCAGAAGAAATGATTCATTTAGGAAGTTTTTATCAAGACCAAGGTTGTAGTGGAGCTTATAATAAAGCTTATTTAGCTATTAATTGTACAAAGGCTTCCTCACAAAATTTAGATAGAGATGAATTTATTAGCTATTTTGAATGTAGTTATGATGAAATGTTAGAATTGGTAGATAGGGGAATGATTAATGATGTGCAATCACAACTTGTGATTGAACGTAGTAAGCAATATCAGAGGAAGTAGTTGTATAATTTTAGTAATTATGAAAAAATAATTAATAGGAGATGAAGGTATGAAAGAATATGGTTTTGTTAAGGTTGGTAGTATAGTTAATAAGTTGGTGTTAGCTGATCCAATCAGTAATGCGGAAGAGATAATTAAAATGATTAAAATAGCAAGTAAAAAGGGAGTTAGTATTGTCTCTACTCCACAATTAGCATTAACTGGTTTTACTTGCGGAGATTTATTTTTTCAAGAAGAATTGTTGGGTAAGTCAATTAAAGCTTTGGAAATTATTTTAAATGAAACAAAGAAAGATAAAATAATTTCTATTGTTGGGATGCCCTTAAGGATTGATAATACATTATTAAATGTAGCAGTTGTTGTTAGTGAAGGACAAATTTTGGGAATTGTTCCTAAGAGTAATGTTTCTTGTGTAAATGAAGAAAATAGATGGTTTGTAGGATATGAGCAAGCGGTTAGTGATGAGATAACTTTACTTGGACAAAATGTAGCAGTAGATATTAACTTGTTATTTAGAGATAAAGAAAATAAAGATATTGTTTTTGCAATCGAACTAGGAGAAGATTTAGAAGCAATGGAACCAGCTAGTGCAAAGCATATGACTAATGGAGCAACTATTATATTTAATTTAGCTAGTAGTAATGAAGTGATTGGTAGATGTAAATATCGTGAAGAATTAGTTAAAGTATATTCTAAAAAAATGATAGGAGCTTATGTATATACTTCGAGTGGGATGATGGAGTCTGGGTCTGATTTATTATTTAGTGGAGCTAGTATGATTTATGAAGATGGTAAGAAGTTAGCTAAAGGTGAAAGATTTGCTTTAGATAGTACTTTAATTACCGCAGATGTAGATGTGGTTCGCTTAACTAATTTAAGAATGAGAAATAGTAATTATACTAAAAGTGCTGATGACTTATATCGAGTAATTGAAGTTGATGTTAACGATAGTGATAACTTTGAAAGAATTTATAAAGAATATCCTTTTGTGCCAAAAGATGATAAAGAACGTGAAGAAAGATGTGAAGAAATATTTAAAATTCAAGCTAGTTCGTTAGCGAGAAGATTAATGCAACTTAATTATCCAAAGTGTGTACTTGGTATTTCTGGAGGCCTTGATTCTACATTAGCTTTTTTAGTAGTAGTGGAAGCATATAAAATGTTAGGTCTTAATCCAAAAGATATTATTGGAGTGACAATGCCTGGATTTGGAACGACAGGAAGAACTTATAATAATGCATGTAACTTTGTGAAAGAATATGGTGCTACTTTAAAAGAGGTTAGTATTAAAGAAGCGGCTATTCAACATATGAAAGATATTGGGTTAGCTGAAGATGATCGTAGTGTAGTTTATGAAAATTTACAAGCTCGTGAAAGAACTCAAATATTAATGGATATTGCCAATATGATGAATGGATTCGTGATTGGTACAGGAGATTTATCGGAACTAGCACTTGGTTGGTGTACTTATAATGGAGATCATATGAGTATGTTTGGGGTAAATGGGGCAATACCTAAAACACTAGTAAAATATTTAGTGGATCATGTGGCTAATAATGCTGATGAGACTAAGAAAAAAGTGTTAAAAGATATATTAGATACTCCAATTTCTCCAGAATTGTTGCCACCGGATAAAGCAGGTAATATTTTACAGCAAACAGAATCGAGCATTGGCCCTTATGTATTACATGACTTTTTCTTATATCATTTCTTAAAATATGGAGCTAGTCCTAAAAAGATATTTTTCTTAGCTCAAAAGACATTTGCTGGTAAGTTTGATAAAGAAATTATTTTAAAATGGTTAAAAGTATTTATAAAAAGATTCTTTACACAACAATTTAAACGTAATTGTTGTCCAGATGGAGTAAAGGTAGGAAATATTGGACTTTCTCCAAGGGGAGATTTAAGAATGCCTAGCGATGCTAATTATACGATTTGGTTAAAAGAATTAGAGGAGATAGAAGAGGTATAAATGACTTCTTCTTTTATTTTTCTTTTTCTTTTTAAAAAAATGTTAAAAAGAGATTGACATTTTGATTAGTTATTAATATAATGTTAATAACAAAGGAGGTTTATGGTTAAATGGAAGTAAGAATTAGAAGAAAAGATATGAAAAAATTATTAGAAAAATATTATAAAGATAAAGAGGATTTTGATGGAGTTATTACAATAAGGTGTAGTTTAGGAATAGTTGGTTATGGAATAGCAGAAACAGATGGTGCAGAAGTTGAAGTTAAATTAGATGGTTATTTAAATGTTATGGGAATTATGGTTCCAATGAAGAGAACTTTAAGTGAAGAAGAGGTAAAAGGTGCAATTAGTTCTATACTTGATGATGCTGGTTATCAAGTAACTAATGTAAGTTATGAAAAAGGTATTTCTTCAGCAATCGAAGGCTATGGACTTGGAGAACATACAGTTAAAAGGCCATATTTTAATGGAGCTGTAGCAAAGGTAGCAATAAAAACTTTAAGTAAATAGAAAGTAGGTAATAAGATGAGTAAACTAAAATTAGTAGTTTTGAATAATATTAGTGAATTTGGTGAAAAAGTTAATGAACAGTTGATGCAGATAAATAAAACAGATAAATCATTTATAGTTAAAATAAAAAGTGATCGTTTTAGTAATGGTGAAGGTAAGATTAGAATTAATGAATCGGTTAATGGGACAGACTTATATATTTTAAGTGATGTTGGTAATTATGGACTTAGTTATTTAATGCATGGGAGAGAGCATTTTATGTCGCCAGATGAACATTATGAAGATATAAAAAGAGTTATTGCGGCATCTTCTGGTCATGCGTCAAAAATAAATGTCATAATGCCTTTGTTATATGAATCTAGACAACATAAAAGACGTGGGAATGAATCACTTGATTGTGCTATTGCTTTACAAGAATTAGAAAGACTGGGAGTAGATAATATTATTACATTTGATGCTCATGATCCAAGTATATGTAATGCTATTCCTAGGTTAGCATTTGAGAACTTTTATCCAACACATATGATTTTAGAAGATTTAATTGAAAAAGAGGAAATAGAAGATGTCTTAGTTATTAGCCCCGATATGGGAGCAATGGAGCGAGCTAGATATTATGCAGATATGTTAAATTGTGATGTGGGAGTATTTTATAAAAGGCGTGATTTATCTAAAGTTGTTAATGGAAAAAATCCAATTGTAGAACATTTATATATGGGAGCTGATCCAAAAGGAAAGGATGTTATAGTAGTTGATGATATGATTGCTTCAGGTGGTTCAATGATTGAAGTAGCAGAAAATTTAAGAAGTAGAGGAGCAAGAAATATATATTTAGTCGCAACATTTGCTTTGTTCACAGAAGGTACGGAAAGCTTTAATGCTGCTTATCATGAAAAATTATTTAACAAATTATATTCGACAAATTTATCTTATGTTCCAGAAGATATTAGAAATAAGAAATGGTTTATGGAAGCTGATTGTAGTAAGTATATGGCACAAATTATTAATACATTAAATAAGAAAGATGATATTGAACCATTATGGGATGTAAAGAAAAAAATAATAGATAAAATTAGAAAGAAGTGAAGCTTATGAGAATAGGGATTTTTGGAGGGAGTTTTAATCCACCGCATAAAATGCATTTGCGGATGGCTAAAGAATTATTAAATGATGATCTTTTAGATAAAATTATTTATGTTCCGACTGGTAGTAAATATATTTATAAAAATAATTTAGTTAGTGATCAAGATCGATATAATATGTTAAAAATTATGATTAAAAATGATGAGAGATTAGAGGTAAGTGATTTTGAATTACAAACAAGAAATATTTATACTTATGAAACATTGGAATATTTTAAAGGCATATATTTGGATGATGAAATTTATTTTATTTTAGGTACGGATAATTTAGCTTATGTTGATAAATGGAAATATGGTATAGAACTTTTAGAAAATAATAATTTTATAGTTATTAGAAGGAGTACTGATGATATTGAAAAAATTTTAAAGAAGTATATCAAATATCGCAAAAATATTGTAGTTAGTGAAGTAAGTGAAAGTAATATTTCCTCAACGCTTATTAGAGATAAAATAAAAAATAAAGAGAATGTTTTAGACTTTATAGATGAAGATGTTTATAATTATATTTTAGAAAATAAATTATATGGAGTAGGAGGAGAATAAGAAATGAAAGAATTAGTTGATATATTAATTGAAAAGAAGATAACTATTGCGACAATGGAGTCTTGTACTGGTGGTGGTGTTGCTAATGCTATTACAAATATAGAAGGTGCAAGTGAGATATTAAAGTTTAGTGCAGTAACTTATTCTAATGAATATAAGATTAAGATGGGTGTTTGTAAAAAAGTGATTGACGAATATAGCGTTTATAGTAGAGAAACTGCTGATGAAATGAGTAGAAACATTTCAGAATTTGCTGGAAGTATAATTGGCGTTGGAATTACGGGAAAACTTAATCGAGTAGATATTAATAATCCATTTGGTGAAGATAATGTTGTATTTATTAGTGTTTATGATAGTAGAAATAAAAAATATTATAATGAAAATGTTGAAGCTGTTTTGGGTAGTAGAAAAGAAAATAAAGAGTTAGTAATTGAAAAAATTAAAGAAATGGTTTTAGGCCTTGTAAAATAAAGGTATTGTTATTATATATTTTATGTTATAATCAAATTATGAAAATGAGGTGGAAGTATGACTGAATATAAGAGTGAGGAAGAGTTTTTAAAAGCATATGACTCTAGTATATTTGAAAAATTGTCGATGACAGCCGATATATTACTAGTAAGTGTATCAGATCAAGAACAAAGCAATTATCGTAAAACGAGCACTAAAAAAATGAGTATTTTGTTATGTAAGAGAAAAGATTATCCTTACAAGGGAAAATGGTGTTTACCAGGAGGTTTTCTTGATGTAAAAAAAGAAACTTTAGAAGAATGTGCTAGAAGAGTATTAAAAAGAGAAACTAATTTAGAAAATATTTATTTAGAACAATTATATACATTTGATGATTTAACAAGAGATCCAAGAATGAGAGTTGTTTCTACTTCATATGTAGCATTAGTTGATAAGAGTAGATTAATGCAAACAGTAGAAAATGCTTCTTGGTTTGATGTTACTTTAATAGAAGAAAAGAATGATCAAGTTTCAATTACTTTAGATAATGGAGAAGAATTAATTACTTTTGTAGTAGAAAAACATTTAAAAGAAAAAACGACAGATAGATATCAGTTTGAAATTGTGGAAAATGAAATGATTGCATTTGATCATCCAAAAGTTATTTTAGCAGGATTAGAAAGAATAAGAAATAAAGTTAATTATACGGATATTGTTTTTAATATGATGCCAGAATATTTTACGTTAGGAGAGTTACAACAAGTCTATGAAGTTATATTAAACAAAAAATTGTTAGATCCAGCTTTTCGAAGAATTATTGCGGATAAGGTAGAAAAAACTAAGAAGATGAGAACAGGTGGAGGACATCGACCATCTTATTTGTTTAAATATAAAAGACATTTATGAAAATAAAAAAAATAAAATTATTTATTAACGATAATTTAAAAAGTAATAAGGTTGCAAAAGAAGTAAAAGAAAAGTTGGTAAAGAATAAATTTGTAATAATTGATGATGGTTATGATTTAGCTATTGCGGTTGGTGGAGATGGTTCTTTCTTACGAATGGTAAAAAATGCTAACTTTAATAATAAATGTTATTATGTTGGGATTAATGCTGGTACTTTAGGTTTTGCACAAGAGGTTTCAATAGAGGAGATTGATAGGTTTATTCAACTTCTTAAAACTGGAGATTTTAAAATTGAAGATATTGGGGTTCAAGAGGTTACAGTTAAAACAAAGAAAAATGTTATTAAGCATTGTTCTATTAATGAAATTGTTGTTCGTGATGAAGCGCTAAATACAATAGAATTGGAAGTTTCTGTAGATGGAGGATTATTGGAAAATTTTGTAGGTGATGGGTTGTTGGTATCAACTTCATTCGGTTCAACAGCATATAATTTGAGTTTTGGTGGAAGTATTGTTTTTAATTCTTTTCATACATTACAAATTACGCCAGTAGCGCCACTTAATAGTAAAGCTTATAGAAGTTTAACTAATTCAGTAATTGTACCAGATAATATGGTAATTACATTAGTACCAAAAAGGAACAATGGTAATTTAATTTTGACGATTGATGGAGATAATAACTTTTATGAAGGAGTTATTTCTATTGAAACAGTTATTAATAGAACAATTAAGGTTTTAAGAATGAAAGATTATAATTTTATTCAAAAGGTAAATGACAAGTTTTTAAAATAGAAGAGGATGATAATGACATGGAGATCAGAGGGTATAAAGCCTTTAATGAAGACTTAAGTAATAGGTATGGATTAGAATTTAAAACGGGTGAAATTTATCAAGTTTCAGGTTCTATTTCATTTGGAGTTAGAGGAAATGGTTTTCATTTTTGTAAGCGGTTAGAAGATACCCTAAGATATTTTGATGCAATGGATGATAATATACAGATTGCAGAAGTAATTGGTCGAGGAAGTATTGTAGAGTATTATGATGATTATTATGGTTATTATGATATGTATGTAGCAAGTGAATTAGAGGTAGTTAAAGTATTATCACGAGAAGAAATAGTAATGCCTTATGTTTTTTCTAAAAATGATGATAGAGTTAGGAGATTTGTTAGTGGATTTCGATTAACTTTTGATGAAAAACAAATGTTTAGACAAGTTTATTCTAAATGTGTGTCTATTTTACAAGCAATCGATTATTATCAAGATGGTGTTAAAGATGTATATGATCTACCAAGTGGAAAAGTCTATTTTAAAGGAAGAAATAGTAGACGAGGTGATAATAATGAATAATAAAATTGGCGTATTTGATTCTGGTATTGGTGGTTTAAGTATTTTAAATGAATTAAAAACAATGTTGCCACATGAAAATTTCTTATATTATGGTGATAGTAAGAATTGTCCATATGGTGAGAAAAGTGATGAAGAATTATTTGAGATTACAAGTAAGATTGTTTGTTATTTAAAAAGTGAAGGTTGCAGATTAATTGTAATTGCTTGTAATACAGCAACAACTCGTTGCATGAAAAAATTACGAGAAACATTTAATGATCTTATTTTTGTAGGATGTGTTCCTGCTATTAAATTGGCTTGTGATCAAGAGTATAAGAATATTTTAGTAATGGCAACGCCAGCAACAATTGAAAGTGAACGTACTCATCAATTAGTAAAAGATAATATTCGTGAAGATCAAAAAATATATTTAGTACCATGTTTTGGTTTAGCTGACGCAATTGAAAAAAATGATAGTGTTAGAATAAAAAATATTTTAAATAATATTTTCTTTGAATATAAAGATAAAAATATTGATTCAATTGTTTTAGGGTGTACACATTATCCATTTATAAAAAAAGAAATATTAGGGGTAATGCCTAATGTTACTTTATTAGATGGTTCAAAAGGAGTAGCAAGGGAAGTTAGAAGACAATTAGAATCACATAATTTATTAAATAAAAGTGAAAGTACTGGTAAAGTTACTATTTATAATTCATTAGATGAGTCTGTAATAAATTCTTAATAAATTTCATTTGTTAATTTTACTTTAAAAAATGGTAAATTGTGTAAAGTGAGTTGAGATTTATAATAGAAGTTTTCTTTTTTATGGTATCATTAAAGTGGTGAAGTATATGCAATTAATAAATAGTTTTGATAAGGAATTAAAATATAAATTATATAGTAATATAAGAAAAGTTGTTCATCCATCTATTTCAAAAAGAAATATTTCTAATTATAAAATTGTATTAAATGATAAAATAGTTCCTATTAGAGTATTTTATCCAGAGAAGATATCAGATTTAAAAAATGTGATCATTTATGTACATGGGATATCGTTAGTATCTGGTTGTGGAAGTAATTATTCTGAGATTTGTCAAAAATTAGCAATTAAAACCAAACAATTAGTTATTGCAATTGATTATGATGAGAATAAGTATTATTTGGATATATTGAAAGACGTTTCACAATGTATTATGTTTGTGTGTGATGAATTAATTAAAGAGCAAATAGATTTTAAAAACATTACTTTAATGGGAGATTCTATAGGGGCAACAATTGTTTTGGGAGTTAATAAACTTAGTAATTATGAATTTAAAAAAAATATTTTGATTAGTCCTATTTTAAGCGGTAATTATTTTACTGATGTTAATATTTTAAAAAATGATAAGGTTAATTTAAAATTAATTAATAGTTTGAAAAAATATTATACTAAGAGTTTAAAATTAAAAAAGGATTATAACAACGAGCTTGTTTTTCCATTGCTTGGTGATGGTATGATTAACAATAATATGTTAATTATTACTAGTGGAAATGACTTCTTAAAGTCAGAGGCATATACTTATTCTGAACATTTAAAAAATACTAGTCTGTTAGAAATTCCTTTTGTTGGACATGGTTTTTTAAAGGAAATGAGTTTAGATGTTGAAAATATGTTTTTTACAGGTGTTTTAGAATTTTTAACAGTTTAATATTTTATAAAATTATTTTTCTTTTATAAATTTTGTTTTTGTGCTATACTCTTTATGGTGATAAACATGGAAAAAAGAAGAACAAAAAGAGATATTGTTAAGATGCTTTTAAGAAACAATGAACTTGCTGAGCAAGATGAAGAAGAATTATTAGATTTATTGGTTGAACAACCTATTGCAATTGATGTTGATAAGCAGGAAGAAGCTAAAATGACTTTAGGTGATAGAATTGCGGATAGAGTTAGTGAAGTTTGTGGTAGTTGGTTATTTATTATTATTTTTGTTACTTTTTTATTAGGTTGGATTATATTTAATGCAGTTGTGTTAACTAATGATAAAGCGGTTGATCCATATCCTTTTATACTACTTAATCTTGTTTTATCTTGTATTGCTGCTTTACAAGCTCCAATTATTATGATGAGTCAAAATAGACAAGCTGCAAAGGATAGCCTACGTAACCAAAACGATTATCGTACTGATTTAAAAAGTGAATTAATTCTTGAATCTCTTCATGATCATATTAATGTTATAATAAAAAATCAACGTAAAATTATAAAATTACTTGAGGAGGAAGATTCTGATGATTCACAAAATTAAATATTTATTAATTATTGCTATTTTGCTTGTTTGTGTTGGGTGTCAAAAAGCATCAGTTAATGATAAAAAAGGTGTATTACAATGTAGTAGAACTGGTAGTATTGATGGTGCTACAAGTCAGATGTTTTATGAACTTTATTATAGTGGTGATTATTTAACAGTTTTACATTCTACGGAGCAAGTTATTAGTGATGATCAAGCGATTTTAGATACATATGAGGATGCTTATAAAAATATTTATAAATCATATGAAAATCTTAAGTATTATGATGCAAAAGTTATTAGAGATAATGATTCTGTTAGAACAGATGTTACAATTAATTATGAAAAAATTGATATTGACAAATTACTTGAGATTGAAGGGGAAGAGGATAATGTTATTGGCAAAGATGGTAAAGTTAAATTGGAGACTTGGTTAGATTTTGCTGAGCCATTTGGAGTTAAATGCGAGTAATTTTTCTCTGTTCGAGTAGTTTAATGGATAAAATATTTCCCTCCGACGGAAATGATATGGGTTCGATTCCCATCTTGAACACCACTTATAATATTAAAATTTTGCCGATATAGTTTAGTGGTAAAACAGGTCCTTGGTAAGGATCAGCGGACAGTTCAATTCTGTCTTTCGGCACCATGCTGGTTTAGTTTAATGGTAAAACAAATCACTCGTAATGATTAGATGTAAGTTCGATTCTTACCTCCAGCACCATTGGGAAATTAGTCGAACTAATCGACTTTAAATATATGAAAGGTTAATTTCGGTTAACCTTTTTTTGTTTGCTCGAAAGGAGTTGATTAGTTATGCAAATAACAAAGGAAAAGTTAAA
>CALVIF010000019.1 GCA_944329395.1 uncultured Bacilli bacterium
CAGTCATTATAGCCTTAGCAATCAAATAATTTTTATAATCATTTGCATTCTTATCATTTTGTGAAAAAACCAAAGCCAATTTCAACATTCTTTCAATAATAGACAATTGTGAATGACTAGTTGCATGCAATAACAAAGCTAAATCATTAACATTTAATAAAAAAATAGGAATTCTTAATTTTTCGGCATTATCATTTAACTCATTAGTACTATAAAAACGATAATTATAATTAGTGTTTATTGAATTTAAATTATTAAAAGCATTATAATATTCAGACGAAGAATCAAATAAAAATATATTAGCCTTATACGGAAATAACCTATCATCATGAAACATATTTTGAAAAAGTCTAGAAATACCACAACTTTTACCAGAACCACTATTACCAAAGATAGCAAAATGATTACCAAAAAAGCTATTAACATCTATAAAAATCGGATAATCATTATAAAATGGACTAACACCAAATTTCAAAAAACCCTTTTCATCACTACCAACAATAAGAGGAATTTCATTTTCACTTATTACTCTAACTTTTGAATCAAGAGCAGGTTTTCTTATGATACCACTTAATAATTTATTATCAACTATCTCACCCAAAAATCTAACCTTAACCAAATCTCCATTCAAATCATCAACTTCACCTAAAATAGTTTTAAAATCATCTTCAAAAATTATATGTAAATTCATTAAATTAATAGTTGCATTTGTACCTTCCATCAAACTAACAGTAGCAAAACGATCATTTATATTAACAATCTTATCAAACATACGTGAAAACCCCTTTCCACTCTTACTCTAACCTATAATAATTATACAAATAATATTATATTTTTACAAGAAAAAAGACAAGAATAAATTCTTGCCTAGTAAAAAATATTTTCTATTTTTTTACGAAATTCATCATTATCAATACTTTGTAAAACATCATCTAACTTTTTCAATTTACAGTTCAATTGCATCTTTTTTTCATAATCAACCAATTTATCAACAACAATTTTTAATTGTTTATGAATAGCATTTCTACTAACACCATAATTTAAAGCCATTTCACTTAAACTCAAATTATTAAAATAATAATTTTCAAAATAACTTTTCTGTTTATCAGTAAGTAACATCCCATATAAATCATAAAGCTGATTATAATAAATAACCTCTTCCATCATATGAATATCTCCTACATTAAATCCTTAAATAAACCATAAATATATTTTTCAATATCAAATACCTGCAAATCATCTTTTCCCTCACCAAGGCCAATAAACTTAACAGGCAAACCAACAACAGACTTTATTGCTAAAACAATACCGCCCTTTGCAGTACCATCAAGCTTTGTTAAAACAATACCAGATAAATTAGTAATTTCTTTAAAAGCCTTAGCTTGACTTATACCATTTTGACCAGTAGTAGCATCTATAACTAATAAAGTTTCCCTAGCTCCTCCAGAAATTTGACCTTCAATAACTTTATTAATTTTCTCTAATTCTTTCATCAAATTAACTTTGTTTTGAAGTCTTCCAGCTGTATCAATTAAAACAACATCGTAATTATCATCTTTTGCCATAACAAGACCATCATAAACCACACTAGCAGGATCAGCGCCTTGATCTTTCCCATAGAAACCAACACCTATCTTTTCACTCCACTCTTTCAATTGCAAAACAGCTCCAGCTCTAAAAGTATCAGCACCAATAAGTAAAACTTTTTTACCACTATTTTTCAAATTCCACGCAAGTTTCCCAATTGTTGTTGTTTTTCCAACACCATTTACTCCAACAAACAGTAAAACTGTTGGACCATCATCAGCATAATCTATTTTGCTAGATAAAACACTATTTTCAACATATGCAATAAATAATTCATCGACAATAAGTTCCTTTAAATCTTCTGGACTGTCAATATCTTCTTTCTTTGCTCTAACACGAAGTTTATCAATTAATTCCATAACTGTATTAACACCAATATCAGCCATAATTAAAATTTCTTCTAACTCATCAAAATAATCATCTGAAATTTTATTATATTTATTAGTAAGACTAACAAGTTTAGAAACAAAATTTTGCCTTGTTTTTGTCAATCCTTTTTCATAAATTTTTACACTTTTATTTACTTTACTATCATCATAATTATTATCAACATCATCACAAAATTCATCATCATCATTTTGATTATTATCAATAAAAGAATCACGTTCATTATCTTTTTTATTTTCAACTATTTCATCATTTTTTTGAAACATATTCTTAATTTTACTAAATATTCCCATACTATCACCCAAGAAAATTATAGCATAAAAAAAAAAATCTACCAAGTAATTACTCAGTAGAAAATATTTACTTATTCAATTTATTTTGTTTTTTAAAACTTCTATATTCCAAAAAATCTTTTACTTCCACCTTCGTAAATGGAGTACGTCCTTGACTTTTCATAGAATTTGAACATATAGCCAAAAATTTTACGGCATCACTATCGCTAAATTCATCTAATATTTGATCATAAATTAATGCATGATCCCCAACTATAATAGCACCATATGTAGTAATAAAATGGTGGAAATCTTCACAATAACCAGCAGGAACTCTAACACCGTTTAAAACAATTGTACTATCAGAATAAGCATACTCCAACTTCTGAAGTTCTTTCAATTTTTCAAATGTTAAACCTGCATCCCCACCATTTTTCACATAAAGTTCAACAGAAAAATCTTTGTGCTTTTTATAATCTAACATTAAATTCCCCCTTCGTAATAAATTTCACATATAATAGCACACAATTAAAATAATTTCAATAATAAATCCCCAAATATAGACAAAGAAAAAAAAATATAGTATAATTTCATAGTTAGTTCTTTATAAAAAAGAAAGGAGTTTTTATGAATATAGAAAAAAACAACGAAACAAAAATAGTTGTTTTAGGCGGTTTAGGTGAAGTAGGTAAAAATATGTATTGTGTAATGCATAAAGATGCAATTGTTATCATTGATGCCGGAGTAAGTTTTCCAGAAAGCGAGCTTATGGGAATTGACTATGTTTTACCAGATTTTACTTTTTTAAAGGAAAACGAAAAAAAAATTAAAGCGTTATTAATTACACACGGTCATGAAGATCACATTGGTGGAATACCATTCTTATTACAAACAATAAATATACCTGCTATATATGCACCAAATCACGCTAAGGAATTAATTGCAGTAAAATTACAAGACAAAAATATAAGATATAACAATTTATTTGTTTATAACGAAAATACCAAATTAAAATTTAAAAATATTGAAATTGAATTTTTTAGGACAACTCACTCTATTCCCGATTCACACGGTATTAGCATTACAACACCAGATGGAACAATTGTAACTACAGGTGATTATAAATTTGATTTAACACCAATAGGTCCAATGGCAGATCTCTACAAAATGGCATGTTTAGGTGAAAAAGGAGTTGATTTGCTAATTGGTGATTCAACAAACGCCTTAAATGAAGGATTTTCAAATAGTGAATCAGTAGTAGATGAAACACTTGGTGAAATGTTTGAAAAATGCAAAACAAATCGTATTATTATTGCAACATTTGCATCAAATATTTACCGTGTAAAACATATTTTTGAAACATGTTACAAACATAATCGAAAAATATGTATTTTTGGACGAAGTATGGAAAATAATATAAATATATCAATTAATGGTGGATATATTCAACATAAAGAATTAATAATTTCGCCAGAAGAAGCAAATAATTTAAAACCAGGTGAGGTAACAATTCTTTGTACAGGAAGTCAAGGAGAACCTTTAGCAGCATTATCTAGAATATCAAACGGTACTCACAAACAAATAAAACTTCGACCTGACGATGTTGTAATTTTCTCATCAAGTGCTATTCCAGGGAATGCACTAAGTATTTCAAAAACTATTAATAAACTATATTTAAAAGGTGTCAAAGTTTATACAAATAATTCTTTATCAGATTTACACACTTCAGGTCATGCCAATGAAGAAGAAATTAAATTAATGATTAGATTATTAAAACCAAAATATATTATGCCATTTCATGGTGACTACAGAATGCTAAAAAAGCAAGCCGATATTGGAATAAATTGTGGAATACCGAAAGAAAATACTTTTATTTTAAAAAATGGCGATACACTTTTGATTAAAGACCATACTATTAAAAAAGGTGAAAGCATGCCAGGAGCAGATGTATACGTCGATGGTAATAGAATTGGAGAAATAGGAAGTGCTGTTTTAAAAGATCGCAAAATAATGGCAAATGATGGTATATTAGTTGTTATTATTAATATTGATATGAAAAAACGTGAACTGTTAATTAAACCAAATATAACTACAAGAGGTTTTATTTTAGTAAATGAAAATGAAGAACTAATTCACAAAATTGAAAATAAAGCCGAACAAATTATAAAAAACGATTTACAAGACACAAAATCATCATATACAAGTCTAAAAAATAATATAACAGAACAACTATATCCATTTATAAATGAACTAACAGGTAGAAAGCCAATTATTTTACCAATAATATTAGACATAAAGAGATAACAAATTTGTTATCTCTTTTTAAAATTACATAAAGCAATAAAAAAAGAAGCCATTATTTAGCTTCTTCTTGAGCTCTAGTTTCACGAACAACAGTAATTTTTATTGTACCAGGATATTTCATATTAGACTCTATCTTCTCTTTTACTTCCCTAGCAATTTGATGTGCACCTAAATCATCAACAATTTCTGGTTTTACAATTACCCTTAATTCTCTACCAGCTTGTACTGCAAATGTTTTTTCAACGCCTTCAATATTATTACCAACCTCTTCAAGTTGAGATAATCTTTTTATATAATTTTCTAATGAATCATTACGAGCACCAGGTCGAGATGCTGATAATGCATCAGCTATTGAAACAATTGTTGAAATAACACTATTAGCATTAGTATCACCATGATGTGATGCAATTGCATTTATAACTGTTTCATCTTCTTTATATTTCTTTGCTAAATCAACACCAATATCCACATGACTTCCCTCAACCTCATGATCAATTGCTTTACCAATATCATGTAATAACCCAGCTCTTTTTGCAAGCGCTACATTTTCTCCAAGCTCACTTGCCAATAATCCAGATAATTGTGCAACTTCAATCGAATGCTGTAATGCATTTTGACCATAACTAGTCCTAAAATGAAGTTTTCCAATAATTTCAATCAAAGAAGGTTCAAACTTTGTAAGTCCCAACTTAAAAGTAGCCTCTTGACCATAATCAATAATCTTCTGCTTCATATCCTTACAAACTTTATCATAAAGCTCCTCAATACGAGTAGGATGAATTCTGCCATCTTTAATCAATGTTTCTAAAGTTACTCTAGCAATTTCTCTTCTAAGCGGATCAAAACTAGAAAGAACTACTGCTTCCGGTGTATCATCAATAATTAAATCAACACCAGTAATTGCTTCAATTGTTCTAATGTTTCTACCTTCACGCCCAATAATTCTACCCTTCATTTCATCAGTAGGTAAATCAACTACCGTAACCGTTTGATCATTTGCAACATCAGCTGCATATTTTTGCATAGAAGAAACAATTAACTCACGTGCTGTTTTATCAGCAGTTAATCTAGCTTCATTTTCAGCTTCTCTAACATATTCAGCAATTTCACGACTCATGCTTTCTCTAACTTGAGACATTAACATTTCACGAGCCTTCTCTTTTCCAAAACCTGATATTTGTTCTAATAAATTTAATTGTTCTTTCTTAATTTCCTCCACTTTACTCTTTTCGTTCTGGATTTCCATTTGACGTTCAGAAAGTTTTTCCTCACGTTCATCAAGAACAGCCTCTCTTTTTTGATATAACTCATCTCTTTTATCAATACTTGCTTCCCTTTGAAGCAAACGCTGTTCAGATTCCTTTAACTCTTCCTTTTTTTCACGGATTTCTTTATCTAAATCCATTTTTATTTTATGAGCTTCCTCTTTTTGTTCAATAGCAGCATCTCTTTTTTGCTTTTCAATTTCTTTTTTTGCTTCATTAATCAAACTCTCAGCCTCTTTAGATGCTCTACTTACTTTTAAATTATTTAAAATAAAAGCTATAATAAACCCAACTAGCAATCCAACTGCTACAAGTAAAATGGAGAATAATGTATCATTATTCATAACACTCCTCCATCTAGACCATAATAATAATCTAATTCTATTGTAGAAAGAATTTTATACCTTGTCAAGAAAAAAAATAAAAGCTAAAATTACCATATTTTAAAACAACAAATAACTAACATTTACCAAAATATATAGTTTTAATTAAAAAAATGTTTATAAAAAAATAATACAATAACAATATATTGTATTATTTATTGATTGCTCATTATATTAACAACCTCAATTAAAAATTTATCTATATCCTGCATTTTCATATGACAATTTTTTGACTTTTTTATCAAATTAGTAGAATCCTTAATAAATCCATCAGAAACATTTCCTAACATATAATTTTCTAAATCACCAACTATTACAGAATATGAATCTAAAATATCAATTGCTCTTGAATTAATATCTGACATTCGAAAGCTCCATTGTTCTAACATTTCTGTATCTACATATACACTCTTTTCTAAATTATTCATCATTTTTCACCCTAAATAATTTTGCTCAATTTGTTTAGCAATCTTAGATTTATTTTCCAAATACTTTTCATAACGATCCATATTAGTATATGAATTTTTATAAATGCTCATATACAAATTGAATAAATTCATAAATTGCGTTTTTAAATTATTATCTTTCCAAGCACTGGAAGCAAAAATCTCATCACCCAAACTAATTAAATTGCTAATTTGTTCTTCATATTTTATTCTTGTTTGCTTTAATGATAGAAGCGTTTTATCAACACCATCAGGATCATATTTATATATATCATTCATAATTATCACTCCAAAAAATTTATAACAAAGTTATTATTTAAAATATATTTTACAACGAAATCATATTATTTTTATCAAAATAACAAATTTTATGATTCCTAATACCAGATAAAGCATCCTTAACCGCCCGAACAACCGTTTCAGGACATTTTCCTCCTAAATATTGCTTATAATTGTTATTCAAATAACCAAAAAACTGATTATTCGCAGTAGCTTGAGCCACAGGATTTTGACCATAAGACGCTACATAAGCTGGATGTTCACACCTATTTAATATTGTCGAAATTACTGTAAGAGAACCATCATATGATTTATCACCTTCAGCAGATACTATTGCACATAACAAATCAAAATCATTATTATTTAGTTCATACTCCAAATTACCTGTTGTAACTTCAAACATAGAACTAAACTGTTCATAATAACTACCATTTAAATTATAATTTGAATTACTCGAATTATTTTCAACATTTTCTGTAGATTTAAAATTATTGTCTTTTTTATTATTATTAAAAGATCCATTAGACACATCATTAGTAATTTTTTGTGAACCAATTACGCCACTATCTTTAATTTCTTTTTTATTATCAGAATATATATTTTGATTAGAATTATTTAAATTATAATTATTTTCTTCTTCATCATCTGACTTTAAATCATATGTATCAAATTCCTTTATATCAGCAACATAATTAGTCAATTTTGAACTAAGTGTCTCAATTCCAGATGAAATACTTCTCAAATTGTTTTCTATTGCCTGAGCAGCAGAAGAAATATTAATTCCATCATAGTCCTCAATTTCTGAAAGATTACCAATAATTACTGATGCCTCACTAGTTAACTGTTCTGATGCATTTTTTAATTTTGATGACATAATTTGCAATTCCTCTTTACTTGCAACTTCTACTACCATATATTATCCTCCACATTAATTATACCACAACTCATTTTTTCTTTATAACTATATAAATAAAAATTTATATAACCAATTTATACTATACCATTATAATCTTTTTCTCCAGATTGATATGGAGTAATTCCTAATACGTTATCTGACATGATATAAGTTGCACCACTATCCAATAATTTATCTTTACGAGATTTACTTTGAACGTTCCATACACATACATCAACACCATTTTGTTTAAGAATATTAATATTATATAAATTATTTTCACCAGATTGAATATTAACACATTCAACACCATTTTGTTTTATTAAATCCAAATTTTTTTGAGATGTAACATCAGTAAGATACCAAATCCTCGCATCAGATGAAGTTTGTCTTATATAAGGGATATCAGTTGGATTATTTGTTTGTAAAACACAACTATCAATCATCCCCTTTTCTTCAATCATGCGTATAATAGCAGGTGAAAGATCAGCATCTGCCGGACCAACACCTTTTGCATACTTTAAATCAATGATAGCAGTCATTCCATATTGCTTACAAATATCCAAATAAGTTTCAAAAGAAGTTACTTGCTCTCCACTCATAGGAGCATTATGACTACAAACAAGATTTCCACTCGAATCAAATCTTACATCAGCTTCACATCCCCAGAAACCATTTTCTCCAGCTAATATAAACGCTTCTGCAGAATTTTCACGAACTCCACCAACTCTATATCCTCTATGAGAAATATCAGTATTATTTTTTGACTTAATATTAGACGATGTTATTGAATTACATGATACTGTCATATTCTCTTTTAAATTTTCATTTTCTTCCAATAAAATATTAATTTGATTTCTTAATCTATCTATTAATTCTTGGTCAACGACATACTTAATAACAGTCTTAGTAACACCATTTTCAACATATGATTCAGTTGTTTTTAAACTAGGATTATTTATCTCTTGCTCAATTTGCCTTTCCAATTCACTAATTTTTTTCTTATTTTCTTTATATAAGGCAAGATTTGACAAAATATTATTAAAAGTATTCAAAGAATCATAAACTTTATCAATTGCAGAAATAAATCCATTAAATGATAAATCAAAACTACTTGCTACAGATCCTGACCAAATATTTTTTATATTGGATTTAATAGAACTAAAATCACAGTTAAGCACATCTAAATTTTTATTATCAATAAATTCTGCTACACTATCAAAAATCATATCAATACCTACTTTCTCTTAAAAGATACCACATAATTTACAATTTAACAAGAAACTTCTACTGTATATATTATTTAAAATTATTATTGAAAATATTTTTTAATAACATCATAGTCACAATAAGGAATTTTTTTATCATAAATGGCCATATAATTATCCCTGCCTTTACCTAAAACCAATACAACATCACCTTTTCTAGCAATATCAAAGGCTTTATAAATAGCTTCAGTTCTATCATTTATTCTCTCATAATTCATTAAATCTGTCGTACTTATCATATCATCAATAATAGAATCAACAGATTCAAATCTAGGATCATCCATTGTAAAAATAACAAAATCAGATTTTTCTAAAACTAGTTTACCAATTTTAGCTCTTTTACTTTTTTCTCGACCGCCAGCTGCTCCAGTAACAGTAATAATTCTTTTATAACTATTAACACTATTTATAATATTATAAATACCATTATATGTATGTGCATAGTCTAAAATTATGTCAAAATTTTGTCCAAAATCCAAATATTCCCTTCGCCCAGCAACAGCATGTAAATCATTAATTTTTTTTATCAAAATATCGCTAGAAATATCAAGTTTCAAACAGATTAAAAAAGCCATAACCACATTATAAATATTATACTCCCCCAACAAAGGACTAACAATATTGTAAATTTCATTTGTTAAATTGTTTATTATTTTAAATTTGACAAAATTTTTACTAAATTTTACATCAAAAATTACATAGTCATTATCAGAACCATATCCAAAACTACATATATTATCATGAATTAACATTTTACAGTTTTCATCATCACCATTTAAAATAATTAATCCATTTTTCTTTAAATAATTAACTAATGAAAATTTAGCTTCTCTATATTTTTCAATAGTACCATGAATATTTAAATGGTCCTCTGTTATATTTGTAAATGCAATAATTTCAAAATTCAATCCATAAATTCTTTCATGCAATAATGCTTCACTAGAGACTTCCATTACAATCATTTTACAACCATATTTTTTTAAGTTTGACATAATTTCATATAACTCACTAATACATGGTGTTGTATTATTTGTATTAAAATGAATATTTCCTACATCAACACCATTAGTACCGATATAAGCTACATTATATTCAGACAATAATTGATAAACAACCGAAGCAGTTGTTGTTTTTCCATCAGTACCAGTAATACCAATTAATCTAAAATCATTAGAATTAATATCGTAAAATTTTTGACATAACTTTACAAATACACTATTTACATTATTAACAACAATAACAGGTACAGAACAATCAATAAATCTATCAGAAATAATTGCAACTGCACCATTTTTTATTGCATCAATAACATAATCAAAATGATCAACATTAAATCCTTTAGTTGCGACAAACAAATAACCATTTTTTACTAATCTTGAATCATCAACAATTCCCAATACATTAATATTATAACTACAATCAAGAAGTTGATTAAGTTTTTTCATAAAAACACCTCATAACATTATATGCTAAAGAAAAAGTTAAAAATAAAAAGGCCTACATAAAGGCCTATATTTTTAATTTTTTTTAGTCTTATTATCTTCCTGTTTATCAATAACTATATCATAATATTGACGAACCTTTTTTTCAATTTCATCTTTTAATTCGACATTTTCCTTAAGTAATAATTTAACATTTTCTTTACCTTGACCTAACTTTTCACCACCGTATGAATACCAAGCACCTGTCTTTTCAACAATTCCAGCTTCAACAGCTAAGTCAATGATTTCACCTTCTCGCGAAACACCTTCACCATACATAATATCAACAACAGCGGTTCTAAATGGTGGAGCAACTTTGTTTTTTACAACTTTAATTGTCGTTTTATTTCCAACAATTCCTTCACCCATTTTCAATTGCTCATTACGACGAATATCTAATCTAATCGATGAATAAAATTTTAAAGCACGCCCTCCTGGAGTTGTCTCTGGATTTCCAAACATTACCCCAACTTTTTCACGTAATTGGTTTATAAAAATACAAGTAGTATTTGTTTTATTAATAGTACCAGATAATTTTCTAAGAGCTTGACTCATTAATCTAGCCTGCAAGCCAACATGGCTATCTCCCATTTCACCATCAATTTCTGCTTGTGGAACCAAAGCTGCAACAGAATCAATAACAACAATACTAACAGCCTCACTCCTAACTAAGGCATCACAAATTTCCAAAGCTTGCTCACCCGTATCAGGCTGTGACAATAAAAGCTCATCAATATTAACACCTAATCGTTCAGCATAAACCGGATCAAGGGCATGTTCAGCATCAATAAAAGCAGCTCTTCCCCCCATTTTTTGATGTTCAGCAATAGCCTGTAAAGCAAATGTTGTTTTACCACTTGATTCGGGACCATAAATTTCTATAATACGGCCACGAGGATATCCCCCCACACCCAAAGCAATATCTAAAGACAAACATCCACTAGAGCAAACATCAACCTTTAAGTGTTTATTATCCCCCAGTCTCATTATTGAACCTTTTCCAAATTGTTTTTCAATATCACTCAATACCTGCTCTAAAGCCTTATCTTTAGATACATCTTTACTAACTGTTTTCATATTTCCTCCTAGCAAACAACTTACAAAAATATTGTATAATAATTTAAATTAAAAAGCAAGATATTTTTCGAACAATTGTTTTAGATAAATTTAAATAAAAAATCATTTAAAAATAAAAAAAGCCTCTATAAAAAAGGCTTTTTTATATATACTATATATATTAAATTTCTTTTTTCTTAGGAAAAATAATATCCTTATTCATAACAAAATATTGATAAGCAGATATTATAGACATAATACAAGCAAAATATAATAAAAATGATGCAACTTCAATATCTATAATGGCAAATGGTAAATTATAAAAAAATGCCAAAACAATACCAACCATTAATGAAGCTGTTTTCAACTTGCCTGCACCAATTGCAGCTACAACTTTCCCTTTAGCAGCAGCTTCCATCTTAATAGCATTAACCACAATATCTCGCAATACAATAATAACAGGAATAATTTCATTAATAAATCCATGAGCAGCCAAAATTATTAATACTGAATTTACTAATACTTTATCAGCAATTGCATCAAGCATTTTACCAGTATCAGTGATTAAATTATATTTACGAGCAATATACCCATCGAAAAAGTCTGTTAAACTTGCAATTATAAAAATAATACCAGCAACAATATATTGTAATTCAATTGGATTAGATAAACCAGATATTGTATATGATGGAAAACTAATACCAATTGTATAAAATGGAAATACCAATAGAATTATTACTATTACAGACAAAATCAATCTAAGAACCGTTAATTTAGTAGGTAAATTCATAAACAAACTCCTTTCCAGAAACTGGCAACAATTCATTACTTCTAACCGGTGCCTTATTAATCGAGCTTAAAACGAAATATAAAATGATAATCAATAAAACAAAGCAAAGACCCGCAAACACAAAAGGCCATAAGCCAATCTTAGTTGTATGTTCTTTAGTATATGGTGAAATAGGCTTTTTTTCTTGTAATTCCATTTTCTTCTGTGCCAATCTAATATCTTCTAATGAAATTTTTGATGTATGTTCAAACAAAAAACCATTAAACTCATCAATTACCTTTTCAGAATCCAAGCCTAAATATTTAGCATATTGTACCACATAATCTTTTAAATCATATATATTTTTAAAAGCCTTAACATTACCACTTTCTATATTTTCAAGTTGAGATGCAGAAAGTTCTAAATCCTCAGCTGCCTCAGTCAAACTGACACCATTATTTACTCTAGATTGTCTTAAATACTCTCCTAATTCTTTCAAGAATAACACCTCACAAAATAATTAACAATAAATATAAATAAGCCATGTTCTGTTCCTAAATAATTAGGCGACAAACATTTATCTATTAACATTCGTTAATCTTTAACAAAATTCTTTTTCTTTCATTAAAGCTCCCCTACCAAAATTTGGGTTTCTCGCTCGCGGGGTTTACCACGTTTCACTCTTTTGTTTCCAAAAGCATCGTCACTGCGGCACTTTATAGTCTAAAAATCATATCTATAAGACTTAGATTTAAGACTGCCGTTAGCAAAAGCTACTTTAGGTTATTTATTCCCTAAACACGAACACTACAATCATCACAGATTGTGCGAGCATGGACTTTCCTCAAGAATCGCAAATGAATTCCAGCGTTTGTCTATATATTAATTGTTAGAATTATTATCATTTTCAGTCTTTATACTAGCATATACCAACTTTTCTAGCTGAGACAATCTACGTAAAATATCTACATTCGTAACCTCAACAGATTCATTATTTTTTATAACCTCCATACTTAGTCTAGAATTTCTAAGTTCCTGCTTTAAATTAACATTTTCTGCCAATAAATCAGCTTTTTCTTTTTCCAAATTATTAATAATTTCAAAGAACTGTTCATAATCACCAATAATAGTATCCAAATATTGATCAACTTCTTTTAAACGATACCCACGCGTATCGATTCTAAACTCTTTTTTTAATATTTCTTCTGGAGAAAGCGTAATCTTATTTTGATACATTTTATCACCAATCCCTTACAGTAATATTATGTCATTTTTAGTCTTTTTTGTCAATTGTTAACATATTAACAATATATGTCATTTGAATATTTCTTGTATTATCTACCATTTTATTAATTAGTCTAATAACTTCTAACTCATTCATTTTTTCATCACCAATACTATAATAATACACAAAACAAAAAATAAAAGTTATTCGACAATAAAAGCTAAAATTAGTCATTAAATCTACTTAAATTATAGAAAAAATTTCACAAATATAGTATAATGAATGATAGGTGATGAAATGAACTATCCAAATGGGATAAAAAAAAGAGAAAATAAAATTATTTATGAAACAAACTATAGTAACAGAGGAATGGTTTTAGAAAATGAACTAAATATTTCAAATGAATATTATAAAGCAATAGATAAAGCATATATTTTTAAAAAACCAACCCCAATAAAAATTACTAAAGTAAATTACCCATCACGCAACAAAGCAGTAATTACTGAAGGATACTTTACTACACCATCGACAACAGACTACAACGGATTATACAAAGGTAAATATATAGACTTTGAAGCAAAAGAAACAAAAAGTAAAACTTCATTTGCATTAAGTAATATTCATGAACATCAAATAGAACATTTAAAAAATATTGATAAACACAAAGGTATTGCATTTATAATAGTAAGATTTTCATATCACAATAAAACTTTTTTATTAATGGCAAAAGATTTAATAAAATATATTATAACAGAAGAAAGAAAATCAATTCCATTAAGTTATTTTGAAAAAAATGCATATGAAATAAAAGAAAACTATACACCAAGGCTTGACTATTTAAAAATAATTGATCAAATAATTGGAGGTACTGAATATGAATGGAAAAAAAGACACAAAAAAGAAAAATAACAATAAATCTAATAAATCAAAAATAAACATAACAAATAAAAATAAAAATACAAACATAAAAAGTAAAAATAAAATTGAAAAACAAAATTCACAGCAAGCAAAAATAATACCAAAAAACAAAAAGAATATTCCAAGTTCTAAAAATCTAAAAACAAGAATACCAAAAAAAGACACAAAACAAGATAAAAATGCAAAATTAATATGCACAACAATGATTGCTATAATAATATTAGTCTTTTATTTTATATTTGACTGGATATTTGCATTAATAACAGCAGTAGGTATCGGAATAATAATTGGAATTGCCCAATTAATTAAAAAATGCAAAGGAAAAAAAGCAGAAAAAGTGCTAAAAATACTTTTAATAATATGCTTAATAATATCAATTGCAGGAATAAGTGGATTTACAGCATTTATGTTATACATAAAAAAAATAGCTGACCCAATATACGATATAAAAAAATTAGAAACACCTGAAAATACAACATTTTTAAATATGTACAACATAGAATATGCAAAATTAGGTACTGAAGTTCGTGAAAAAGTAACATACGATGAACTACCTCAAGTGTTAATTGATGCAATTATAGCAACGGAAGACTCAAGATTTTATCAACATAATGGTTTTGATGCTCCACGTTTTATAAAAGCAGCAATTGGACAAGCACTTGGTAATTCAGATGCAGGTGGAGCATCAACAATTACAATGCAAGTAATTAAAAACACATTTTCTGTAGGTGAAGATGGAAAAATAGCTTCCAAAGGAATTGAAGGAATAGCAAGAAAATTTCAAGATATATATTTATCAATTTTTAAACTAGAAAAAGAAGCAACTAAAGAAAAAATACTTGAATATTATGTAAATAACCACTACTTAGGTGGAAATATATATGGTGTTCAAGAAGCATCAGAAGCTTATTTTGGTAAAAAAGTAAGCGAACTAAACTTAAGTGAAGCAGCAATTATTGCTGGAATGTTTAAATCACCAAGTTATTATAGACCAACAGTCTATCCAGAACACGCTAAGGAAAGACGCGCAACTGTACTATATTTAATGAAACGCCATGGATATATTACAGAAGAAGAAGAAAAAATAGCAAATAGTATTCCTGTTGAATCATTAACTGATTCGAGCGCTACTATAAATAATAGTAAATATCAAGGATACATAGATACAGTAGTTGCAGAAATTGATAAAAAATATAATATTAATGCATACACTACCCCATTACTAGTTTACACAAATTTAGATCCTGCAAAACAAGATGCAGTAAACAGTGTATTTAATGGCGAAAGCTATAACTGGATTAATGACAAAGTACAAGCAGGAGTTTCAGTTCTTGACAGTCAAACAGGAAAAATTCTAGCAATAGGTAATGGTCGAAATATTAATGGCCGTACTCCAGATGGTAAAAACCAAAAAAATTATGCTACTAGTATATATCGTCAACCAGGTTCAACAGCAAAACCATTATTTGATTATGGACCAGGAATAGAATATAACAATTGGTCTACATACACAATGTTTGATGATGCTCCATACTCATACTCAAATGGCCGTCCAATAAAAAACTGGGATAATGGTTACTTTGGAAATATTACAATGCGTCGAGCACTTTCGACATCACGAAATATTCCAGCCCTAAAAGCTTTTCAACAAGTAAATAATGATAAAATCAAAGAATTTGTTACAAATTTGGATATAATACCAGAAATATGCCCAACAGACTATAAATATGATAAAGAAACTGATACATGCCAAAATATAAAAGACAGTAGTGATACAACAAAACCATCAAAAATTCATGAAGCACATTCAATAGGTGCATATTCACCAGGTACAAATCCTCTAGAAATGAGTGCAGCATACGCAGCCTTTTCAAACGGAGGAACATATCACGAACCATATAGTGTTAGTAAAATTGTTTTCAAATCAACAGGCCAAGAAATTGTTCATGAAGAAAAATCAAATAGAGCAATGTCTGATGCAACAGCCTTCATGATTACTGATATTTTACAAGATGTTGCATTAACTGGTGGTACGCCTAAAAACGTAGCATGCAAAACAGGAACAACCAATTACGATTCACAAACAATGGAAGATTACAATTTACCAAATGATGCCATAAGAGATTCATGGGTTGTTGGATATTCAACCAAAACAGTTATTGCATTATGGTATGGATATGATTATATAGACAGCGAATACGTATTACATAATGTTCCTGCAACAATTCAAAAAGATTATATCTTTAAAGCCTTAATAAATGCTGGGGCAATGGAATCAAATAGAGAACAATTTGTTCAACCATCAAGTGTTTCAAAGGTTGGTGTAGTAGCAGGAAGCAACCCACCAAAATTACCAGGAGCATACAATGGTGAAATAGTATATGAATATTTCAAAAAAGGCTATGAACCAGACGAAGTATATGAAGAAGAAAAACTTGCCAAGCCAAAAAACTTTAAAGTATCATATAACAAAACAACAAAAAAAGTTACATTAACATGGGAAAAAGTAAGTCAAGGAAACACTGCAGACAAAGGTTATGGAACTTTTGGATACAATATTTACATTGGAAATACCTTAATTGACTTTACTGAAAACACAACATATACATACACACCTAAAAACTCACCATATGGAACATATAAAGTAATTGCAGTATATAAAGGATATTCAGGCGTACAAAGTGAAGCTGCAACATACAAACTAGAAGAACAAGACGATCAAGAATTGATTAAAGAAAAATTAAAATTAACATATAATGGTAACACAATTATTCCAAATACCGGAGCTTTAAAATTGGATTTAACAAAATTCATAGTTAAATATGATAACAAACAAGTACAAGCTAAAATAAAATCATGTACTCCTACAGAAATAACAACACCAAGAAAAACAACAATAAAATGTACAGTAACATATGATAACTATGATTATGAATTAAATACATCAATTGAAACAACAAAAGAAGATACTTCTGAAAATCCAAATAATCCAGGTGAAAAAGAATAAAAAATTAAATAATAAAAAAAGAATGAAATAAATTTCATTCGCCAACCACTTTGTGGTTGTTTTCTTTTGTATTAAAATAATATTGTG
>CALVIF010000020.1 GCA_944329395.1 uncultured Bacilli bacterium
ATTTGACTATAAATGTGCATATGATATAGAATTAAAATATAAATAAAATGGTGCGGTTGAGATTTGAATAAAGAAAAAATATAGATTCAAATCTATATTTTTTATATTGTATAAAATATTTTTAAGCAATCTTTTCAATACTAGTATAACTATATAAATTGTCTTCTGCTAAAACGAAAGTATATACATATTGACTCTTGTTTTCAACTGCTCCAGTAGAAACTCTTTCAACTGTCAACTCTTCATAAATTCTAATTGTATTACCAACTTTTTCCGCTTTATAAACATCATAAATATAATTAAACATTTTAGAAAATTTATCAGAATTTTCAGTTGCCGATGAATATAAAATATATGCATCCTGTTCAGAATTATAAACATATACCTCATCATTTGGATTAACCTTCATATTAACAGCCGTATTCAAACTAACCGTATCGCCAAAAACTTCTCTATATGATCTTTCAACATCTTCCCTCATAACAAGTGTTTTATCACTACAAACAAGTTTACCATAATAAGTCTCTTGAGGCAAAATATCACAATTATCCGCTGCCAAAAAATCAGATGCCTTTAAATTCAAATAAGCAAGTACAAGTTTATTTCCTTCAGTCATATCAGCAATAGAACTACTATTTTCTCCTTCATACATCCAATAAGGAGAAGTAGATTTAAAATCATGAACACTTGTATACAAACTTTGAACAAGACGGCTCTTAGGATCAAGAGCTACAACACTTGAATTACTAGATGTTGTCACACTATAAACAATTAATATAATAACAACAATAATAATTATAATTAATATCGGAATAAAAAGAGACTTATTCTGTTTCGTACTATTCGATTTTGTTGTAGCAGGAATTTCATCAAACTTCATTATAATCACCATATCCTATCATATAATCACATCATTAATCATCTAATATAATAATATCATATTTTAAAAAAAAATAAATAATTTTAATAAAATGTTGTAAAAAACATGTTAAAGAAAGGAATTATTATGAAAATATGTGTTTATGCAATTGCTAAAAACGAAGAGAAATTTGCAACTCGTTGGGCTAAATCAATGAGTGAAGCTGATGAAATATATGTACTTGATACAGGAAGTACAGACAAAACTGTTGAAAAACTCAGAAATGAAAATGTAAAAGTTACCATTAAACCTATAACACCATGGCGTTTTGATGTAGCAAGAAATGAATCATTAAAATTAGTACCAGAAGATGCAGATATATGTATATGTACTGACTTAGATGAAGTATTCGAACCTGGATGGAGAAATATTTTAGAACAAGCTTGGCAAGAAAACACAACTAGAGCTAGATATAATTATAACTGGAGTTTAGACGAAAATAATAATCCAAAAGTAAATTTCTATATTGAAAAAATTCATAAAAGAAATGGCTATAAATGGACTCATCCTGTTCACGAAATTTTAATGCCAGAAATAAATGAAAACAAAATTACCATTGATAACCTAACATTAAATCATTACCCAGATCCTGAAAAATCTAGAAGTAGTTACTTGCCACTTTTAGAATTATCCGTTGAAGAAAATCCAGAAGATGATAGGAATATGCATTATTTAGGAAGAGAATATATGTATTATGGACAATGGCAAAAAAGTATTGATACATTAAAAAGGCATCTTCAATTACCAACAGCTGTTTGGAAAGATGAAAGAGCAGCATCCATGCGATTTATTAGTCGCTGCTATAAAAATCTAAAAGATTATGACAGTGCAAATGAATGGTTAGATAAAGCTATTAATGAAACCCCTTACTTAAGAGATCCATTCGTTGAAAAAGCCCTTCTAAACTATCAGTTAAAAAACTATCTAGAAGTAGAAAAATATTGTCTAAAAGCACTAACAATAAAAACGCATCCAAAAACTTATATAAATGAACGTTTCAGTTGGGACGAAACAATATATGACCTACTAGCAATAAGTAACTATTATCAACGAAAATATAATTATGCAATTTATTTTAACAATCTTGCTATTGAAAAAAATCCAAATAATTACCGCTTACAACAAAATCAAAAACTTTATTTAGAAAAAGATAAAAATTTATAAAATTTATATAATATTTTAATAAAAAATAGCTCTAGAATTTATTCTAAAGCTATTTTTTTATTATTTTATATTTATAATTTAAAAACTATTTTTTTACATTAATTATAAATTTATCAGTATAATCAACAACAACTGTATCATTGAACTTAATTTGTCCATTAATAATCATTTTAGCTAAATCTGTCTCCAATGTCCTACTAACCAATCTCTTTAATGGTCTAGCACCATAATTAACATCAAAGCCTTGTTCAACAAATTGGCAACGAGCATTAGCTGTAAGACAAATATGTAATTTAATATCATCAAGTCTATTTTCAATATCCAAAATAATCTTATCTAAAATATTATTAATTGCTTCCTTATTTAAAGAGTTAAAAACTATAATTTCATCTATTCTATTAATAAACTCAGGTCTAAAATGATTTCTAACAGTATTTATAACTAAATCATTTTTTCCATCTAAAACATATTCACTTCCCAAATTAGACGTCATTATAATAATTGTATTTTTAAAATCAACTGTTCGCCCATTCGAATCAGTAATACGACCATCATCAAGAATTTGTAATAATAAGTTCAAAACTTCAGGATGAGCTTTTTCAACTTCATCAAACAATACAATACTATATGGATTTCTTCTAACTGCCTCAGTTAATTGACCTCCTTCTTCATAACCAACATATCCAGGAGGAGAACCTATCAATCTCGAAACACTAAATTTCTCCATATATTCACTCATATCTATTCGTACCATATGTTTCTCATCATCAAACAATTCATATGCCAAAGTCCTTGCAACTTCTGTCTTACCAACACCGGTTGGTCCTAAAAACAAAAATGAAGCAATTGGTTTATTTGGATCTTTTATTCCACTACGTGATTTAATTATTGCATCACTTACTAATCTTAAAGCTTCATCTTGTCCCATAACCCTTTTATGCATATTCTCTTCAAGTTTAAGTAACTTATCTTTTTCACTACTAATTAACTTAGTTACAGGAATATTAGTCCATTTAGCAATAATTTTAGCTATATCTTCAGAAGTTACCGTATCACTTAATATTTTATTTTTCTCTATATTGTTTAAAACATCTAATTCTTTTTCAAGTCTTGGAATTTCACCATGACGAAGTATTGCCGCACGCTCTAAATCATAATTGTTTTCTGCTTGATCTAATTCAAACTTAGCCTTCTCAATTTCTTTCTTTTTTGATTTTATCTCTTCATTTAAATTTTTTTCTTTATTCCATGCCTCAGTCAAACTTTTTTCTTTTTCCTTCATTCCAATAAGTTCAGAATCAATTTTTTCAAGACGCTTTTTAGACATTTCATCCTTTTCTTTTCTTAATGCTTGTCGTTCAATCTCTAGTCTCATAATATTGTGCGTTAATGTATCAAGTTCAAAAGGAACAGAATCCATTTGTACACGAATAGTAGCACAAGCTTCATCAACTAAATCAATTGCTTTATCTGGCAAATAACGATCAGTTATATATCTATTTGCAAGCGTTGCAGCTGATATTAAAGCTTTATCTTGAATCGATACACCATGATGTATTTCAAATCGTTCTTTTAATCCTCGAAGAATTGTAATGGTATCTTCAACATCAGGCTCAGAAACTTTTATTTTTTGAAAACGTCTTTCTAAAGCCCCATCTTTTTCAATATATTGACGATATTCATTTAAGGTTGTAGCACCAATAACATGAATTTCACCACGTGCTAACATTGGTTTTAAAATATTAGAAGTATCCATAGCTCCATCACTTCTACCAGTACCAACAATTGTGTGAATTTCATCAATAAACATAATAATTTCGCCATCACTCTTCTTTACCTCATTCAAAACATTCTTCAATCGTTCTTCAAATTCACCACGATATTTAGCACCAGCCACAAGAGCTGCCATATCTAATTCCCAAATAACCTTATCTTTTAAACTGCTAGGAACATCACCCTTAACTATTCTAAGTGCCAATCCCTCAACTATTGCTGTTTTACCAACACCAGGTTCACCAATTAGTACAGGATTATTTTTTGTTTTACGAGATAAAACACGCGTTATACTACGTATTTCTTCATCTCTTCCAATAACAGGATCAATTTTTCCTTTTTTAGCATCATCTATAATATTACGTCCATATTTTTCTAAGACATTCTCTTCTTTTTGATTGTTTAAATAATCATACATATTATCACCCCTCATTACATATTATACTCACATTTTAGCACTTGTCAACATAGAGTGCTAATTTGCTTATAAAAAAAAGAAAGTAATAATATTTATTTACTTTCACCAATATATTTTCTATATAAATATTCCATATTTTTCTTATTTATTGTTTTTTTAATTCCATATTCACTAATATCTGTATAAATTTTAGTTAATAAAAAATCGATTTTAGGATTAATTCTTGCTTGTTCCCTTGTTTTAAACCAATAGTTTAATTGATAATCTTTTGTCCATCTTTTTCCTTGATAAGTAAGTCCTGCTGCTAATGTATCACACACCATTTCAACCAAATATTTATATGGAATAATAGGTGTTTGATTAGGTGCTTCATAATCATACCAATACTGATAGTGATGTTTATTTTTACCCTTATGATGTAACCAGGCTTCTGAATAACCTTTATCTTTTTTACTATTAACAATTGGACTATAACCCTTTTTATAATACTTAGCACTTTCAAAAAATTCTACAAATGAATACTTTGATAAATCATGTACCATTCCCCTAAAAGGAATACCAGCCCTACAGCATAAACAAAAAACCTTAAATCTATGCATATTAACATTATGCAAATGACCTAAAAACTTTCCTAAAGTTATTTTATACTCTTCTTTCTTTTTACTATCATATTTCATATTTTTCACCTAAAAAAATTATAGCATAAAAAAAAGAAAAAACTACTAATAAGTAGTCCCTCCCCATTCAACAACTGTAAACCCTTCACGTTTAAATTTTTTTAATGTTTGTTTTTTAATGTCAACTTTTTCATTAACTTTTTTAATATGAATAACAACCCTTAACATAGAATCAGGTTTTGGAGTAACAAACAGTTTATTATAAGATTCCCTTTCCTCTGTAAGTTCAAAATAAACTAAACTTTTTTTATTTTTTTCAAGTATTGGCAACCAATACATAATAAATTCATTTCTTTCTTTATCATTAAGTCCAATATATGAAAGTTTCTCCTCTAAAAATTTTATTGCATTATCACTTTCAACATAAAAACCTTCATCAAAATTAACAGTATGAACTTTTTTCTCATCCCAATATAATGCATAATAATATTTATTATTTTCATCAAACAAATCACCATTAGGAAAAGCAGTCATCTGCCAATTATTTTTAAATTTAGGATATGTCGTCTCTAAAAACTCAGGATGTTCAAAACTTACAGTAACATTGGCTTTCTCATCTGGATACAAATATAAAATTGGTTTAGCAATACCACCACACATTATATCTTTAAACGTACCCTTTTTTGTAGTAGGATTATATGAATATTCTACACATACACTAAGTTCAGTTGGATCATTTTTATAAAATTGAAATATCGCTTCATTATTATACTCAAATGCAAAGTTTAAATTACCTAAATTATTAACCACACCATAATCATACAAAACCTTACCATCCATTTGAACAAGTTTCAAAGATCCTTTTTGACTAACTAAGACATAAGCCCCACCTGCAATACCATAAACATCATCATACTTATCATTTAAATAAGTATTACCTGCAAAGTCATAAATAACTCCATTTTTATCATCATAATTTTCAGCCCATATATAATTACCACTACGAGTAAAAGTATCATAATTAATTGGAATTACTTCTTTTCCATTAGTATAATTAATTAATCCATATTTACTATTTTTATAAACTGTTACTATTCTATCTTTCAATGTATTTATAGCTAAAACAGGACCACTAACTCCGGTATTTAAATTAATTACATTATCGTAAATATAATCAACTACTATCTTTTCATTTTCCAAATTATATATTGCCCATTTTTCACCATTAGAAACAGCTACATACGAATCATCATAATACTTATTCTCTATCATAAAAGGAAAAATACTAGCATAATGAACATTTTCTAAAGCTATTTTATCAGTTTTAAAATTTTTCATCTTAACATTATACTCACTATCAAAATAAAAAACATAATCACTATTACCAAGTAAAGTTGGGCTTTCATATTTTTCATCACAATGAACAGTATACTCATCTACATTTTCCATATTATCCGGTTCTTTAAGACTTCTCTCATTAGTGACACTATTAACATATACTTTAATCATTGTTCCAGAATCAAAAGGTTCTTTAGGCTTTTGCTTTTCTCCATAAACATAATCAGTCATCCTACCATTAATAGAACATTTTGCTAAATACACCTTACCATCATCATAAATTTCATGTTGACTACAAATTACATCAGACTCTAAATCAACTAATTTATTAGCTTCATCAAAGCTCAATATTACATTATTTTTTTGGTAATTAATTAAAATTATACTTTCTAATGCCTGTCCATAACTATTAATAATTTCTTTTTTTTCTTCTTCAGTTAAAACAATATCAGTACTATCATAATCATTACCATCATTATCTATTTTTCTGTTTTTATTTAAAATAAAAATTAAAATAACAAATAAAATGAATATAACAAAAATCAAAACTATAGCTACTATACGTTTATATTTTTTAGGTTTTTCAACAAACGATTTATCTACTGAATCATCATCATTTTTACTATCATCTATATCACTATTGTCATTATGATTGCCATTTTCTTTTACATCATCAATTTTAAATACTACTTTTGTATCATTTAACTCATCATTATTTTTTGATTCTATATTTTTAATTTCTAAAACTTCCTTTGTAGTATCTAAATCATCAGTTAAACATTCAATATTCTTAGTAACATCAGATTCACTATCTTTTCTTTTATTATGTTTTTCACCCATTTTATCACCTCTATTTTGACATAAGTATAACAAATTTTTTTCAAAATTACCACCATTAGAATATAAAAAACAAACTGAAAAATCGACAGTTTGTTTTTTCTTCTACACATCATACATCATATATTTTAAAGCATTTGAATCATTTTCAGATTTCATAATCTTATTACTACCACCTGATAACATTTTTTGATAATACTCAAATAACTCTTTAAACCAATTAAAATGAACAATTTCTCTTTGTCTTAACCAAAGTAAAGGTCCAATAACATCAGGATCATTAGTTAGATCAATCAAATTTTCATAAATTGCACGTGCTTTTTGTTCTGCAGCCATATCTTCGGCAATATCAGCTAATGGATCCCCCGTAGTAGCAAAATATGAAACATTAAATGGAATACCATTAGCATCAGTAGGATATAAAGCCCTACTATGTTCAGCATAATGACTATCTAACCCAGCTTCACGCAACTCTTCCATTGTAGCATCTTTCATTAATTGATAAATCATAGTTGAAATAATTTCAATATGTGCTAACTCCTCAGTACCAATATCAGTTAACAACGCCTTACCCTTATTATCTGGCATCGTATATCTCTGATTTAAATAACGAAGTGCAGCACCTAATTCACCGTTAGGTCCTCCATACTGAGTTACTAAATATTTAGCCATTCTTAAATCTTTTTTCTTAATATTTACAGGATATTGCAATTTTTTATTATAACTAAACATAATATCTACCCTCCCATGGCCATACATCACTAACCCACGAAAAAGGACTATTATCTAAACTATTACTACTAAGATTTAAAGGACCATATTTTGCCTCATATTGACTCATTAACGCATTAGCTTCTCTTCTATAATCGTTAAATAAAGCTAACATACTTTCATCATCAGGATTTAAATCCAAGTATAAATTTAACTCATGTGCAGTAAAACGCATTCTTGATAAATCTAAAAGAAGCTGTTCTCTTTCATTATTTGCCTTTAATTCAACCGGCTTATAATTTTTATACTGAGAATACAAATTAGAATATAAATTACCATTATTATAAGCCTCCGCTGGAGCAAAAAGCGAAGATTTATTTGTATCATAAACCATATTATTATACAAATTATTATTCACAGCATTTTTTCTAAAATTGTCATTAAAAATATAATTATACATAATATCTCCCTTCTTTTTAATTTATGAAACAAAAAAATATATGTATAGATAAAAACCTAATTGAAAAAAATAAATAACTATGTTAAAATACCCCAAAGAAAAGAGGGATAAATATGATAACACCAATAGAAGATTTTGAACTTAGAAAAAAAATAAATGGATTTATCTCAGCAAACAACACAGTATTAGATTATGAATCTGTAAAAAGAAGTATACAATTAATAAGATCACTTCATCTTTCTGAAAAATCAATAACAACTAAACCTATAAATCAAAAAAGGATTCCAAAAATTGCAAGAAAAAATATTGATGATTTATTTCCAGCACTAAACAAAGATATCTTATATTTATCACAACAAGAACTACAAAGGATATCATCACAACATAAAGAAAAAAAACAAACAGAATTAGAAACATTAAATCAAATTAATTCAAAAGCATCGATAATTAATATTTTTGATATTCCATTAAATTATCAAGTACAAAATGCAAGATATGGTTATGCAGTAGTAGCAACACCACTACTATCTAATCCAACATTTTGGAAAAAAATAAATCCTATAGCTACACAAATTAATCTTTATGGTCCTTCTGACTATTTAACCGCTATCATATATACTCATGAACTAATTCATTTATTTATTAGAAGAAATAAATGAATAATTGAAGATTATTACCATGAAGAATTAATACCTATATTTCTTGAAAAAGTTTTTGCCTTAGAAACTGATCCAACAGAAGATCTATTATCTAAAGTAGAAATGCACAGAATAAATTATCAACAAAATGATATTAATATAATTGAAAAAAACTTAGACAATGTAGAACAAAGATCAAATCAGCATTTAATTTCTAGTCTTCTTGCTAATTACCTATTTTATCAATATTACAATTCATCATCAAAAGAAAAACAAAGCATTTTAAATAGAGTTCAACAAATTTTAAACGGGGAAAAAAAATTAACAGAATTTCTAAATGAACAAAAAGCTTTTTTAGAAAAAAGAGAAATTATTGACGCAACAGAGCATTCAATTAAAAAAAGCTTGATAAAAAAGAAATAAAAAAGCTTGCAAAATACATAATTTATTGATAAAATAATAATGTATTTTCTACATGGCGTCGTTGGTGAAGTGGTTAACACGCTAGTTTGTGGCACTAGTACGCAAGGGTTCGATTCCCTTACGACGCCCCACTATAAAATTTACACACACTGTTGTGTTGAAAAAAGTTCATAATATTAATTATTATGAACTTTTTATTTATATTTTTTTATAAGCCAATAATAAATATTTATAAAAAAGATAAACAAAACAAGAAAAATATGTTAAAATATACAACAGACAACAAATAGAAACTATAAAATCATAATTATATATTCTATAAAAAGACGAAAGGAAAGCTGTCTAATGATTAAAAACGTTTTTCAACGCATAGAACAAAAATATTTATTAACAAAACAACAATATTTAAACTTACAAAATATTATAAATAAATATTTTGAAAAAGATAATTATTATCAAAGCAAAATATATAATCTCTACTTTGATAATAATAATAATGATATAATAATAAATTCATTAGAAAAACCAATATACAAAAGCAAAATTCGTCTAAGAAGTTACAAAGAAATAAAAAAAGATAGTGAAGTATTTCTTGAAATTAAGAAAAAATATAATGGTATTGTTTATAAAAGAAGATTATCATTAACATATCAAGAATGGAATAATTATTACACAAAAAATATTTTTCCAAATCATGATACTCAAATTATGAAAGAAATTGATTATGAAATAAAATCTTTTAATTTAAAACCAACAATTTTTGTAGCTTATGATAGATTATCATATTATTGCAAAGATGACAAAAATTTTAGAATAACTTTTGACACAAATTTAAGAAGTAGATCAACAAATTTAAAATTAAAAGATTCCAAAGAAAACAAAGACTATTTTAATGAAGAAATTTATATTATGGAAGCAAAAACCATATATGGATTACCGTTATGGTTTACAAATCTTCTCTCAAAAAACAATGTCTACCCATGTTCATTCTCAAAAGTAGGAAATATTTATGCTAACGAAAGGAAGTAAATTATGTTAGAAAGTATTTTATCAAATTCATCACAATTAACAATTACAAATTTATTAATATGTTCTTCAGTTTCGATTATTTTAGGACTAATAATAGCCATAATACATATGTATACATCAAAATATTCCAAAAATTTTATTCATACATTAGTTGTTTTACCAATATTAGTTCAAAGTACCATTTTAATGGTTAATGGTAACCTAGGAACCTCAATAGCAATATTAGGTACTTTTAGTCTTGTGAGATTCCGTTCAATTCCAGGAACAAGCAAAGAAATCTTAAGCATATTTTTCGCAATGGTAATTGGTTTAGCAACAGGTATGGGTCAAATTGCTTTCGCTATAATTATTACAATATTAGTAAGCATTACCCTACTACTTCTAAACAAATTAAACTTAGGAACTATAAATAAAAATGTAAAAATATTAAAAATAACTATTCCAGATAATTTAGACTATACAGATATCTTTAATACCATCTTTAGTAAATATTTAATAAATTATAACCTAGAAAAAATTAAAACCGTAAATCTAGGAAGTTTATTTGAATTAACATATACAATTACATTAAAAAATAATATTAATGAAAAAGAATTTTTAGATGAATTAAGATTAAGAAACTGTAACTTAAAAATAATTTTAACAAATCAACTAGAAGATAGCGAATTATAAAATCTATTTCTTATAAGATATATCATAATTACTTGGACCTTCTATACACTTTCCATCAACATCAAATCTTGACCCATGACAAGGACAATCCCAAGTTTTTTCAACTTCATTAAAAATTAAATTGCATTTCATATGAGGACATATATTATAAACAATATGTTCTTTTTTATTTTCATCAATATAAATAGCAATATCCTTACCATCACGCCTTTCAAATTTAACACAATCAGAATACCAACTCTTATTTTTCTTTACTTTTGTTTTAATTAATGCCAAACTATTACTTCCAAGTATTAATGGACCATTTTTTAAAATTGAAAGACCAAAATTACGATAAGGATTAAATAAATCAATATATTTATTTTCTTTTTTTAAAATAATATCACATATAATTTTTCCAGCCAAAATACCATTAGTCATTCCCCAAGTATTATAGCCAGTACCAATTAATAAACCATTATCATCTATTTTACCAATAAAAGGCAGTGAATCAATCGTCATAATATCTTTATTAGACCATAAATAACTAGGTTTTGTACTTTTTTCATTCAATAAATTTTGAAAATTTTGCTCCTCATTATTTTTAACTGCTAAATTATGAGATTCACCCAAAAACAACTCATAAGTATCATCATTATTATTATAATATCTTATAGAAATAGTAGGTTTATCAATTGAAATAGCACTAAATTTATAATCTGTATCAGTTCTAAATGCCTCTATATAAGATTTTTCTAAATAACATTTAAAAGGCATCCATAAAGGTTTCAAAAAATAAGGATAATGCACTGCCAAAATAACATGTTTTGCTTTAATAATATTAGTTTTCGTCTTACAAAAATACTTATTATCATTATGTTTAATTGAAATTATTTTTGTATTTTCATAAATAGAAGCCCCCCTACTTTTACAAATATTAGCCAAAGATTTAATATATTTTATAGGATGATAAACGTAACTGTCAGTAATATAAAAACCATTAACTTTTTTCTCTTCACATGGTAGTTTATTAGATATTTGAGTCTTTATACCAAACCCTTCTAATAATCTTTGTTCTTTTCTTAATATACTATTATCAGAATTTACAAATACATAAGAATCAACTTTTTCAAAATTACAATCAATTTGTTCATTTTTTATAATACTAGTAGCTAACTTAACTGCTTCAATTTGTGAATCAAAATATAATTTAGCTTTTTCCAATCCATAATTTTCTTTTATTTTAGAATAAATATCTCCCTGTAAATATGTAAGTTTACCAGTTGTTCTGCAAGTAACACCACTACCTAATAAATTTTTTTCAACTAAACAAACAGATAATCCATTATTAACTAAATGATATAAAGTATTTATTCCAGTTATACCACCACCAATAATTAAAACATCAACATCAATATCTGAATTTAATTTAGGAAAAATACTACATTTTATCTCCTCTGACCAAATACTCTTTTTCTTCATTTTAATCACCATTATTAATATGTCCTAAAATATATTTTATATTAAATAATAATTAAGACTAATAAAAAAGCTTATAGATTTTTATCATCACACCTCAATCTATAAGCTTTATAGGTATTCTCCCCCAATAAAGCAACAGTCATTGGACCAACGCCACAAGGAACAGGCGTTATATACGAAACGATATCTTTAACATCATCAAAATCTACATCACCACATAAACTTCCATCAGCTTTCCTATTAATTCCAACATCAATAACTACCGCACCTTTTTTAACAAAATCACGACCAATAAATTTTTCCTTACCAATAGCAATTACTAAAATATCAGCTTTTTTAGTTATTTTATTCAAATCTTTAGTCATTGAGTGACACAAAGTAACAGTCGCATTTTTATTAATCATCAAATTAGCAAGTGGCTTACCAACCAAATCACTTCTCCCAACAATTACAACATGTTTTCCAACTACATCAATATTATAATATTCAAGCATTCTCATAATACCTTTAGGAGTACAAGGAACAAGGCTATCTACATTATGTACTAACCTTCCAATATTAATATCAGTCAAACCATCAACATCTTTATAATAACAAATAGCATTTTGTACAATTTTTGAATCCAAATGTTTAGGTATTGGCATTTGAATTAAAATTCCATCAACCAAATCATCATTATTTAATTTACTAATTTCATTCAATAAATCAGCCTGAGAAATATTACTATCAAATTTTAAATGCTGAAAATTATAACCTAATTCCATAGCCATTTTTTGTTTTTGTTTAACATAAACGCTACTAGCGGCATCATCTCCAATTTGAATAACAACTAGCCCCAATTGTCTATTTATTTTTCCTAATTTTTCTTTTAAATCAGCTAAAACCTTTTCTTTTACTTCTTTTCCATTCAATAACTTCATATATACCTCCTAAAAAATTATACCATAAAAAAAGTGCCATAATAGCACTTTTCATCATACCTATCTAGCTGGTGCAACACAACTTGCTGTCCCGTAATTTCCAGCAAAATCATAAAATGAAACATTTATTGTAAGACCTTGTTGAAAGAATCCATTAAAAGTAAGTTTATTTGTATTATATTTTTTATCATTATATCCATAAAGGGCAATGCCAATATTATCTTTAGCACTAATTGTAATTACACTTCCATTTGAGCCATGACTAACAGTACAACTACCAGTTGGTTTTTCCTTATCAATATTTTTTACATTATATGTATATTTCTTCGCTAAACCAACATCATTATATACTTGAAAACTATAACTACCATTACTGCTTACCTTAAATGTATAATTGCTTTGTGAAACTTTTTGACCATTAGGCAACACAATATAACTAAAACGATCTGCTTGAACATTAATATTTAAATCAACATCTTGATTAGTGTAATTTTTATTATTTGGTGTAATTGTCGCATTCATATCAAGTACATGAACTTGTCTAGAAACAGATTTAACTTGACCACTAGAATTTGAAACAGAAAAAGTAATTGTATAAGAACCAACACTTCCTGTATTTACTCCACCTGATGTAGATATTCTATTAGAAATATCGGCACCATTTTTATTAGTAGCTCTAGCACCAGCATCATTATAATTAACACCTTTAAAAATATACACAGTAGATGAACCATTTAAAGAAATAGACACAGTTGAATTCGGATCATCAACCGTTCCACCACCATTATTATTACCATCATCACCATCACTGTTACCATTATTATTTTCTCCAGATGAATCTCCATCTTCAACTACTTCAACAGTTCTCATTAATTGCTTCGTAGATCCATCATAAACTAAAGTATAAACAATTTCATATTTTCCAACTTTATTAACATCAACAGTTCCATCAACTTCAACAAAACTACTCAAATTTCCATTTTTCTTACTTGAAGCCACAAAACCAGGATCACTAAATTGTTGTCCAAGAATAACAGTGATTTTTTTATCACCAACAAGTTCAAATGTAATTGAATCTTGATCAGTAATTGTATTAATTGGACCATCATTACCATTATTTTTGTTTTTCTTAGCAGACGAATATACCCCAAGTAAAATTAATAAAACTAATACAACAATTACACCAATAATAATATATTTTATCATATTACTATTATCTTTATTGCCAGAATTATCACTTTGCTCATCTTCATTATCATCAATCTCATCAATTTGATCAAATTCATCAAAATCATTCATTTAAACTCACTCCTATCATCAATAATTATAAATTATAAATATTAAAAAGTCAAAAACTAACACCCATAATTACAACAATAAAATTAAAACAAAATATAATAATTTATAAAACAATTAACATTTATATTATTAAAATAATTTAATTAATACTATATACTACTATTCAACAGTTACACTTTTTGCTAAATTTTTAGGTTTATCTATATCACAACCTCTAAGTTTTGCAACCTCATAAGCAATCATTTGTAATACAGGAACTACAAGGACTGGTTGAAAGAAAGCACTAACTTTTGGAACAACTACTTGTAATAATTGATCGTTAATTAATTCATTACTAATTACAATTGTCTTAGCACCGCGAGCCTTTACCTCTTCCAAATTAGAAAGCGTCTTATCGCTTATATCAGGATCAGTAATTATAGCAAAAACCGGCATATCATCCTCAATTAAAGAAATAGTTCCATGTTTTAATTCTCCAGCTTGATAAGCTTCACTATGAATATAAGAAATTTCCTTCAACTTTAAACTTCCTTCTAATGCCATAGCATAATCAATTTTACGCCCAATAAAGAAAATATCTTCATTATTAAAAATCTTTTTAGCAAGTTTTTTATACTCATCACGATGATCAATAATTTCTTTCAACATCCTTGGAAGCCGTCCTAATTCATTATCAAGTTTTTCATTTCTACCTATTTCTCTATAACATAAAAGTCCCATTATTGCAACTTGTAAAATATAAGCTTTAGTTGTAGCAACAGCTATTTCTGGACCAGCTTCAATATATATTTGCATATCAGACTCTCTTGCAATAGTTGATTCTTTAACATTAACTATTGCCAAAGTATCAATATTTTCTTTCTTTGCCTTTCTTAAAGCCGCAATTGTATCAGCAGTTTCACCTGATTGTGAAATAAGAATAACTAAAGTTTTTCTATCATACAAAACCCTATTATAACGATACTCACTGGCAACTTCACAAATAACTTTAATATTAGTATATTCCTCAAATAAACATTTCCCAATCATTCCTGCATATAATGCAGAACCACATGCAACAATATGAATTTCTTCATAACAAGATAACTTAGGAAAATCTTTAATATAATCAAAAAATTTATCAATTAACTGTTTTAAAACTATTGGCTCTTCATTAATTTCTTTCAACATATAATGCTTATAACCACACTTTTCTCTATCTTGTGACATAACACTAGTTTTTAAAATATCCTTTTTAATTTTTTTTCTATTAAAATAAATATTTATACCACTACTAGTTAGTTCGGCAACTTCCCCCTCTTCAATTAGCATATACTGATTAGTATATTTAACAATAGGTATAATATCACTAGCAATAAAATATTCACCATCACCAACACCTAATATTAAAGGAGAATCCTTTCTTATTGCATATAATTCATCCTTATCTTCAAAAATAATTGCAAGAGCATATGAACCACGAACAATATTAAAAACTTTTTCTAAAGTACCTAAAACATCCCCATCATAATATTTATTTATTATTGCTGCTAAAACCTCAGTATCAGTCTCACTCTTAAACAAAACATTATCATCAAGTAATTGTTTCTTTAAAAATTCAACATTTTCAATAATCCCATTATGAACAATAGTAACTTTTCCTACAGTATGAGGATGAGCATTTATTTCACTTGGAACACCATGCGTAGCCCACCTCGTATGAGCAATACCTAACTTTGCATCAATAACACTCATTTCATTTATTTTATTTTCAAGTTCAGAAATCCTTCCCAAGCTTTTAATAACCTGCATTTTTTTATCTTTTAAAGCAATACCAGCTGAATCATATCCTCTATATTCCAAACATTTTAATCCATCAATCAAAAAATCAATTGCTCTGTTTTTCCCAATATAACCAACAATCCCACACATAAACTATTTCCTTTCAAAAAACGAAATATATTACACAAAAATATATTATTAATTTTATTATATACAAAAAAAAAGAAGTTGACAAATAGTCAATTTCTAAACCTCTTCTTCTCCTAATTTTTCATAAGTTTCATAAGAATTGTTGCACTCATTAATTTGATCAGCAAATAACTTATCAAAAATAGGCATTGATTTTTTTATTACATCAGGATAAATATTTTTACTATTTAAAATAGCATTTTTAAAATCCATAACATTTACCTCTGTTCTATTATCAAATAAAGCATTAGAAAAAGCCTCTTGAACAAGCGTTAAGGAAACGTCTGGATACCTAGAACCAATTTCATAAATTCTTTTATACTCACTTGTAATATCTGTTATAAATTCCATCATTCTTCGTTTAATAAAAGAAGTATACAACATCTTAGCACCAGTTCTCTTTTCAATTTTAGGAAGAGTTCCCATTAATATTTCAATATTTTCTTCCCTTGTCGGTTCATTAATTTCAACTTTTTGAAAACGTCTAACAAAAGCTTTATCTCGCAAAATATAACGTTCATACTCTTCCGTAGTTGTAGCACCAATAACTTTAATATCACCTCGATCAACTGCAGGTTTAAACATATTGGCAAAATCCATCGCATCATCACGTGAACCAATTAAAG
>CALVIF010000021.1 GCA_944329395.1 uncultured Bacilli bacterium
AGAGTTTCTTCTGAATTTACACCTTCCATTGCTAAATCTTCAAAGAAATCTTCATCTAATTCTCTTGCTTTTTTTTTTTTTTTTTCATTTACTTTTACTTTAAATACTACAGCTGCACCAGCTAAATCTTTTGCACCGTAATCTTCTGGGAATGATAAATTTAAATCTTTTTCTTCACCTTGCTTCATTCCAATAATTTGTTCTTCAAATCCTGGAATAAATGTATTTGAACCAATTTCTAGAGAATAGTTTTCACCTTTTCCACCATCAAATGCAACTCCATCTTTGAATCCTTCAAAATCTATAATAGCAATATCGCCGTTTTCAACAGTGCCATCTTCTTTAGCAACTAGTTCAGTATATTTTTCTAGAACATGTTCAAGTTCGTGATTAATTTCATCCTCTGTAACTTCTACAGTTTCTGGTTTTATATTTAATCCTTTATATTTATTGATTTTTACTTCTGGCTTTGTAGTAATTTTAAATGTAAATTCTACTCCTTCTTCTGCTAAACTTTTCAAATCTACGCCTGGTTGTACTACTGGAATTAATTTAGAATCTTCCATTGCTTTTAAATATGCAGTTTGTAATACCATATCAGCAGCATCTAAGAATAATGATTCCTTACCAAATTTTTTTTCATAAATATCTCTTGGTACTTTTCCTGGACGAAATCCATCAACTTTAGTTGTTTTTTGTTTTTTTAAAAAAGCTTTATCTACAGCATCTGTCCATTCTTTTCCTTCTATTTTTACTACTACTTCATGCATATTAGAATTTGTAGTCTTTTTTGTTTCTTTTTCTTTTGCCATTTATATCCCTCCAACGACTTATATTATACAGTATAAATTTTTTTAAGACAACCTTTTTCTTTTTATTTGGTTATTGTCGTTTAAAAAGTTTTTATTTATAATTAATTTTTTTTATGTTAAAATACAAATAGGAAGTGACATTTATGAAAAAAAACATATTAACTGGTTTAAGACCAACTGGTAATCTTCATTTGGGACATTATTTTGGAGCATGTAAAAACTATTTAAAGCTTCAAGATGATTTTAATTTTTACCTTGAAATTGCTGATGTACAAGCTTTAACAGATAATTTCTCTAATCCTGAAAAAGTAAGAACTAATGTATATGAAATTACGAAAGATTTATTAGCAATTGGTTTAAATCCTGATAAGGTTCACTTTTTTATTCAATCTAAAATACCAGAAATAGCAGAGTTGACAATTTTTTATTCAAATTTGGTTACAGTTTCTAGATTAGAGAGAAATCCTACTGTAAAAAATGAAATTTCTAGTAAAAAAGAGCTTTTTGGTAACAATGGAGAAAGTATTACTTATGGCTTTTTAGGGTATCCGGTGTCTCAAGCTGCTGATATTACTATATTTGATGGTGAAGTTGTTCCTGTTGGTGATGACCAATTGCCATTACTTGAACAGTGTCGTGAGATTGTTCGAAAATTTAATTCTATTTATGGGAATGTTTTTAAAGAACCTCAACAAGTTCTTAGTGAAACTACTCGAGTTAAAGGATTAGATGGTAATGAAAAAATGGGTAAAAGTTTAGGAAATGCCATTTATTTAATTGATGATGAGGAAACAATTAAAACTAAAATTATGGCTGCTGTTACTGATCCTAATAAGATAAAAAAAGGTGATCCTGCTAATCCTGATGTATGTATGGTTTTTTATTATCATAAACTTGTAAATAACAATAATTTAGATACTGTATGTAATGAATGTAAAAATGGACATCGAGGATGTGTTCAATGTAAAAAAGAGCTTATTAATGCAATGAATGCATTTTTAAAGCCTATTCAAGAAAAAAGAAAATTTTATGATGATAATCCTGAAATAGTTGAGGAAATTCTTAATAAAGGTACAGCTCAAGCTCAAGAAATAGCTAAAAATAAAATGTCGGAAGTTAAGAAGGCAATGAAAATAGACTACTAATAGTCTATTTTTTTATATATGTCATTCTTACTATTTCATATAATTCATTATGCTTTTCATTATAATTATTTTTTATATTTTCTATTAAGCGCGATATTTTCTCTTCAAATGATAGATTATCTTTTTTAAATATTTCCTCATATAAATATGTTAATTTTTCATGATTTTTTTCTTTGTTTATGTAGTCCAGTTCTTTTAAAAGATATTTTTTCTTAAAATCTTCTTCTCTTGTTAAATAGTAATTTATGTTATATTTATTAACAATTTTAAAATTTAAGGATGTTTCTGATATAAATCTTGCTGATTCTATTATATCTTCTTCTTCATCTAGTAAAAGTGAGCTTTTACTAATAATATTTCCATAATCATCAAATTCTAGCCCAATTGCCTTATTTAGATCTGTAATTAGCATGGCATATTTTAACTGTTTTTTGTGTTTATATAAGTGTGTTTTATCTTTTATTTCATCTAATAATTTTTGATCGATTATTATTTTATTTTCACAAATTTGTTGCATTTGTTTTGAAGATATTCGATAGATTGGTATTCTTTTTATTGTTTCATAGCAATCAAATTCATTCCATTCATAAAATTCTATTACTCTTTCACTATCAATAAAGTTAAGTAAAATATCATAAATATAATTCATTTTCGTTTTCCTTTCCAAGTAACTATACAGAGTATTTCAATAAAAAAACAAATAAAAAATATATAACATTCTGGCTGTGTTAAGATAAATTTTAAGTATTCTTTTATAGTATATCCAAAAGTAAATAAATTAATATAAATAATTATATAAGTTAATCCAACAGCCATAAAAATAAATGATATCAACATTATAAATATTTTTGTTATCATAGTATATTTTATGAATTTTAATCTTTTTTAGAAGAAATAAAAACTAATTGCTATCTGCAATTAGTTTTATATTATTATATATTATCATCAATTAATTTTTTTACTTCAACTTTATTTATTGTTTCAAATTTTTTTGTAATTTTATCAGCTGTTATTGATACATTTTCAATTTCTTTATTAACACTTTGAATACTTCTTGAGAGCTTATCCCAACGTTCTTTGTATCTTGCAAATTCTAAGCCTAATTTGTTTAGCTCATCATGTATAATTGATGTATATTTATTTCGTTCAATATTTTTTATTATCATTTCTATAACAGTTAATGTTGAAATTAGTGTTGTCGGTGATGTAATCCAAACTTTTTTTCTATATGCATAGTCAATTATATCTTGATGATAAGCATTTATTTCTGCAAAAATTGCTTCTGCTGGTAGGAAAAGAATTGCTTGATTAGCGGTTTCTCCTGTTATAATATACTTACTACTAATGGCATCAATATGTTTTTTCATATCTTGTTTAAACATTTTTTCATAAGTATCACGCATATCTTGAGTTAATTTTTTATCAACCATTAATTGATAATGTTCTAAAGGAAATTTAGAATCTATAATAATTGTCCCAAGTGGTTCTGGAGCAAATATAACAGAGTCTGCAATTACTCCTGTACTTAATGTATATTGCAATCTAAAAATTTTATCATTTTTTTCTCCAAATACGCTTGTTAGAATATGTTTTAAATTTATTTCTCCAAAAATTCCTCTTGTTTTTTTGTCTGTTAAAATACTTTGTAAATCTACTATATCTGATGATAAATTTTCTATTTTCTTTTGTGCTTCATCAATTTTTGATAATCTTTCAATAACATTGATAAATGTCTTATTTGTTTTTTCAAAATTTTGATCTAGTCGATCATTTACTTTGTTATTAATAGCTATTAATCTTTTTTCTACTTGTTCATTTAGTTGATTAAAATCTTTATTTAAATTTTGATTTATATTGTTTTTAAATTCGCCTAGTTCTTTTATCATAGCAATTTCTAATTTTCCTAAACGTTCTGTTATATTACTTTCATTTATATTTTTAAATAAAGAGATTATTCCTAAAATTATATTTATTACTAATAAAATTATAATTATATATTCCATTTTAATACTTCCTTTATTCTATATTCATTTTTTTACTTACAATTTTTGAGATAATATATGTTATTATAATCATTAGTGAAATGGTAATTAATGTCTTAATATCACTAATACTTTGAATAAAATTTTTACCAATGTATGCCCAAAATGAAATCATAAAGAATTTACCTATTCCTATAGAAATAAGAAATTTTTGGCGACTCATTTTAGATAAGCCTGATAAAATATTAATTAAAAATGACGGTGTAAATGGTAACGCAATGATTGCTGAAAGTGTTGATAGAGAAATATTTTTAAATTTTTCTTTTCCTTTTTTTATTTTTATTTGTAATTTTTTTGATAAAAATTTATCAGTATTTTTTTCGGATATGTGATAGAAAATTAGATAAATAAAATAGCAACCAATACAATTTGCAAGCCATGAAATTATGATTCCTAAAAATAAACCATAGGCATTTGCGATTAATGCAACCATTACTCCTAGTGGTAGTATTGGTAAAAACGATTCTAAAATTATAAAAATTATTCCAATAATTAATCCACCATTAATTATTAAATTTGTACTATGCAAGACAAATTCGTTTATTATTTCCAATGTATCACCTTCTATAATAATTATTATAGGCTAATGTTTTTAATTTAACAAGTTTTATAAATAAAAAGTCCTTATTGGGACTTTTCTTTATTATGATTTTAATTTTTGATATAAACTGTAACCACCTATTATACTAATTGTTTTATAGCCTAAATTATTTAGTCTTTTAACAATAGTTTTACTACTTGTACCATATTGACAATATATGTAATAGTTATCTGTTTTATTTAGATATTTTTCTGGTGTTGCAAGGAGTATTATACCTGGTATATTCTTTGCAGATGTTATATGAGAAAAATTATACTGTGATACTTCTCTTATATCTATTATATGTGGAGAATATTTTTGTTGTATTTCTAATAGTTCTTCTACACTAATTTCCATATAATTGCACCTCCACTTTATTAAATGAAAAAAAGGAATTTATAATAATTATAGATTCCTATTTTACAATATATGGATCATTTATATCTCCAGTACCACCGCTAATTGTAACCATAGAGTTTAGTTTTATGACTGGTCTTACATTATAATAATCACCTGTTTGTGAGGTTTTTATTTCACCTTTTGTGTTTACTGAATATGCTCTATCCGTTGTATTAGTGACTGGTGTTGTTAACCACCAATTAAAGTTTTTTACTAAGTAATTATAATTTTGACAAGATTGATCTTCAGCTGTTTCACAGTTTGGATCAACACTGGCATTAATATAATCAGATACAGTTAATAATCCTATTTTTTGTCCTAAAGCTTTAGTTTGACATTCAATTCCATTAGTATTAGTTTTGGAATTAGTAGCTCTACTACCAACACATATATCATAAGAAATTAATTTTGCTTTATCATTTACACTTAAAAATATTTCATCTTCTTTTTCTGTGTTATATTTTTCTTCTAGATATTCTTTAATTCTACTTGTAGCATATACATTTAAACCAACATTATATCCTACTGATTCATTATATCTATCGTCCCATGGTGCTGTATATCCAATTTGTGTTTCTTTGATTAAGACTATGTTATTGTTTTCATCAATTTTAACAATGCGCCATAGAGCTTTTTCTAGTTGAACATAATTATTTACTTTTTCTCCACGGAAAACTTTTTCACCATTTATGCTATACAAACCATAACCACTTGTTGTTATTGGCGAATCTTCTAAAATTTTAGCGTATAAAGCTGTACTGCTGTAACTATCTCCACAATCTAATTTTGCTGTATAAACATATTCTGTGCCAACTTTGGCTACTATAACGGAACCTGTGCAATTTGATCCATCATTTCTATATTCTGATAATGGTAGCATTTTACCTGAAGATATTAAATTGGCAACTGGGACTTCTATTGTTTTTGTATCAGCCATAGCTAAAAGTGATGGATTTTCTGTTAAATATTCTTTTGCTGCTTCCTTCATTATTTCTTCTATTTTTTCATATGCATATGTTTTTTTAGTAAACATAGAAGTAATTGTTAAAATAAGTATTAGTGCAAGTATTCCTCCACCTATTATTAACATTAATTTAATAATCATCTTTTTTAAATCTTCTGAACTATTCTGTTTACTAGATGGTTCCTCTTCTAAATCATCTTCTAAATCAAAATCATTTATTTGTCCTTTTTTATTCATATTTTTTTCTCCTTTTATTAATTATCAAAAAAGTCATCAAAGAAATCATCATCGTCATCGTCATCATCATTACCATTATTATTATTTATGTCAATATTTGATGGTGGTATTGTTGATTTTAAACTATTTGGTAGATTATCCCAATCAATTGTTGGTAGTTCTTTTGGTTCTTTAATTGTATTTTCAGCACTAGTAGTTGGTAAAGACTGAAGTGAATCAATTGCTTTAATTTCTTGTTTATCATTTTCCTTCTTGTTACTTTCTTCTTTATTTCTTCGTTCTTCTTCTTCAAGCTGAGCGATTTTAGCATCAATTTTCTTAACTAAATCTTCAACATCAAAACTAAAATCGTTTTCAATTGGTTTTTGCTTATTCTTTAAATCTTCAAATGATTGTGGCTTAGGTGCCATTGGATTTTCTGATAATTGATTATATGGTGGTTTAAAGTTTTCTTTAGATGGAGACAAAAAGTTAGGTTCATTTTTTGAATCAATTTCTTTTTTGTCAAATGGCATTTTAGGACGAGTTAAAAAATCAGCTACATCTTTATTAGGTTCAAAAACATTTGGTGAGAATGGTGTCTTTGGTAGTTCTCTTGGTGAATAATCTAACTTATTATCTTTATTAGGTGCTGAATTCATCATTTCAAGTAATTTCTTTTTCTTTTGCTCCTTAACAAATTCTTTTATATCAAAGGTTTTAACTTCTCTTTTTGGTCTTGTTGGATATTTTGCTAGTGGATATTTTTTACCCCAATTTAATTTATAATTTGCTATTAATTTTGTTTTAAATGGTTGTTTTCTCATTCGTAGGATAACGGTTTCATACATCTGCATTCTTTGTAGATCTGATACAGTAACAAGTGGTGTTGAAGCAGTTTTATCATCTTTTTTGGATTTTACCTCACCACACATCTTGGAAATTTCTTCTAAGGCTTTTAATTCCGTTGTTATTAAATAAATAATATTTCCACAATTACCACGAATTGTTTCTGCATCTTCTTTGCCATATACTGAATCTAGCTGGGCAAAGTTTTGAATTATCATCGTAAAACGTATTCTTCTAGAACGGGCGGCTGTAATCATTGTTGTTACATCTTTTAATGGTGGCATGTTAGCAAACTCATCTAGAATAAAGTTTGTACGAACTGGCAATTTTCCTCCATGTCTTTGGGCTACAGTTATTAATGTTTCATAAATTTGTTTTAGAAGAATTGTTACCAATGAGTGATATGTTTTCTTTTCATCTTGAACTACAATAAATACAGCTGTTGGTCTTTCACCTATACTTTCTAAATTTACATCACTATATGATAACATTTCACTTAAATTTTCACGAGATGCAAATAACTTAACTTTTTGTTTAAATACTGATAAAATACTTCCTTTTGTTTCTGATGGAGCCATTATGGTACTTGATGCATTAATTGCTGCGGCACTAGCTGGATTTTTAGCATTAAAATATTCTTTAATATAAGTTGAACCACCAAACTTTTCTTCGCCTGTTGTAGTGGCTAAACTTATACTATTAATATTTATTTCATCTGGTTTTGCATCTTCAAATAATCCTAGTGCAACTCCTGAAAAATAATCAGCAGAAGTTTTTTCCCAAAATGGATCTGCATTTTTATTTGTTTCATCATATAAGATATTTAAGGCTAGGTCATCTAGTAATTCAATAGCTTTATCATGATTGCCTGCTTTGTATAATTTATATGGTAATGTCATTGGATTCCAAGCACTACCGTTTTGTGGATCACGAAAGTTTAAAAGGACTATTTGATATCCACGTTCTCTTAACATTAAACTTGTATTTTCATAAATTTCACCTTTGGGATCGGTAATAATCATTGTTTCACGAGCTTTTGCTAAACTGTGAACTTGCGGAAAAACTATACCTTGCGTCTTTCCTGATCCAGTAGCACCAATTATTAATGAGTGATATTCACCGTTATCAACCCACATTTCATTTTCTTTTACAATTAATGGAATTCCGGCTGCTTTGGCATTTTTCTGCTTTATTTCTACTTTTTCTAATTCAGCCATTATTTCTTTTTCTTTAGCCCATCTTGAATATCCCTTGTCTTTTTTTTCGGTAGCTATTCCAAAACCTTTTTCTCTTTCAAAAAAATATGAGCTAACACTAATAAATATTCCGCCAAGAACAAGCAAATATAAGACTATGGTAGTAAAGAAATATCGTGGCGAAAATGCTGGAAATGGATTAAAGCCAGATAGTGTTCCAGTTTCTGCAAAAGTTGATAAATTTACTACTCCAATGGCAACAAAATATAGTAAAAAAACGGCAAAACCTCCAAACATCATCCAATCTTCTTTATCAGCTCGTAACTTAAATTTCATATTATTACTCCCTTTCTGGCTTTTATTATATCATTATCTAACTTAATAGTCATTATTAATTAAATCAGTTTTTTTGTTTTATATTGTTTTATTTATTATCAACTAATAATTTAAATGCATTGTCTTTAAAACTATACATCATATCATAACGATTTTGAATACTATAATAACCACATGATAAAATTATTTCATATTTTTTATCATTATCTAAATCCATTACCATATTTATGTATGGTTTACAACCATTTTGTCCATCATTTTCTTCTATTGACTTGTAAAGATAGTATATTTTGTCTTCTTTTTCCATAAAAGCAATACTAAATACTTTGGGAGGAGATGTTTCTCTTGCAAATGCATTACTTATTGTATAAAAGTTTTCCGTTTTTCCATCATCATCAAAGTCTATTTCATAATGTAAATTAACAGTAAACTCAGATGTATCAGTAATATTATTGTCATATAAAACTTGATTAATATATTTAAAATCAGAAGTTTGCTGTGCAGTAATTTTTTTTACATTTATTGGATAATTTGAGTTAACTGCAAAAAAGCTACCTCCTTCATATTTAACTAAGTTTCTATTAGTATCGTATAATAACCAATTATTTTCTTTTTCTAAAAAGAAGTTTCCAATATTCTTATTATTAATAAAGACAGTAAATAATTTATCACTTAATTCATTATCATATATTTTTGAATCCATATTTATCCAATTACCATTGTTTAATTTCCATAATGTTTCTGTATCAATTATAATTGTAGCTTCTTTTGGTTTTATTGTTATATTGTTAATTCCAATAAACGCAAATAGTATTAAAAAATATATGATTAAAAGTGCAATAAAGATTATATATTTTTTTTTCATAATATCACCTATACGACTCTATAATACACATATGTACTAGTGTTTTGCCATGAATATTTTTGCCATAAATTTGTGCTTGTTGAGCCTGGATCTATCATTATAATATTATTTTGCTGTATTCCATCTATTGCTACCCAGTGTTCTCCTGTATTCCCTTTTACTTCAGCAACAACGTAATAGCCTTGCTCAAGCAATGTTTTTAGAGTGCTTAATTTTTGCTCTTTAGTATTTGTAATAACACTCATTTTTCCAACATATCTAAAGGAAGGTGCAACAACTGTTGCTTTAGCCCAATTTATGCATCCTTGACAAGCTCCTGCCCCAAAACCACCATTTTGATTCATTTTTTCAACAAAAGTTCCTGGATTTAATGGTGTAACTGTTGTTGCTGTTTTACTTTTAGCTATCAGTATTGAAACCGATGTAGCTGCACAGCCAATTTGACTTATACTTTTTCCGGAATTTCCTAATTTAATATTTGTCCATGGACCACTATATTGTTTCCACGATGTGTATGTTCCACTACTAATATTTCCTAAATTACTTGGATTTTCACCAACATATGCATAGTAGTCATTAATGTATTGAATTGTATTTTTAGCCATCTCTGCTAATTTATTCTCTTTGTAAAATAAAAATTGTTTTCTATAAATTTCTTCTTTTAATCTTTTTTCAAATAATTCTTGATCATATATATATATTATTTGTCCTTCACTATCTTTTTCTTCTTTAAACATAGCTTTAGCAATTTCTTCTATTTTATTTTTTGTCATTTTAGCATATGTAAAATTTGGATTTTCATTATTTATAGTGTTATATACTGCAATAATCTTTACGGATTCAAAAATCATCCCTTTTTGAGCTAATTCTTCTTTCACTTCTGCTATTTGTTTATAAAATTTTTGCGCCTCTTTAGTATTTTCTGGCACTTCAACAAATCCGCCAATAGTTTCATTATTTATATAACTTGATCCTAATGCATCTTCAAAATTGGTAAACATACTTGCAATACTTGCTATAATTATGAAAATTAAAATTAACGGTAAAAATGCTATTATGCTTATAACTGCTATTTTTTTTATAATTGTTTTGCCTTGAAATTCACCTTCAAGATTATCATCGTTATTATTATTTGAATTTTCAGAATTTAATTGCGATTTTTTAGACTTATTTTGTTCTTCTGTTTTAGGTTGCTTATTTGCATGATCAACATATTTATGGTAGGCAAATGCTGCATCACCAACTTTATCACTTATGCCACTATCATTAAGCATATCTAGTGAATCTTGTAAATATTTACCACCAGGAGTCATTTGATTTGCTTTACTTATAGCTTTTCCTAAATCTTCCGATGCCTTTCCACCGCTTATTTTATCGGCTGCTTTTACTGCATAACCTGCTGCTGAAGCATATGGATTATTTGTAGCAATTGCCACATTAGCAGCATTTCTAATGTTATTGGCATTTTTTTCAGCACTTGAGATTTCTTGTTGTTCTAAATCATATTCACCATTTCTTTTCGCTTGATATGCCATTGGCAATCACTCCTACTTACTATATTTTTATTATAGTCCTCCTCCATGTCCAAAGGAATCTAATTCATCTTTTGTTACGGTAATATTAATACGCATTCGTCTATTTCCACAAACGAATAATGCTTCTCCTTGTGAATAGCGTTTAATACTTTCTTTTTCATTATCATTTAAATCAATTAATTTGGCAAGATCTTCTACAGCTTGTTTTTTTAATCCCATGACTAAGTAATATGAAGCATTATCAAAAATAGCTTTTCCTTGAGTAATTACTGCGGGATCTGAAAAGTCACTTGGTTGCTGAGTTATGATTATGGTACCAGTATTATATTTTCGAGCACGGCGCTGTACTTGAGCTAAGAAATCTGCACCTTGACTATTTTTATCTCCTAATAGTACATGTGCTTCATCGACCATTAACACTGTATCAACATTGTAGTCTAAACATAATCCCCATGCATATTTTAAAACATTAAAGAATAAAGCATTTTTTATTGTACTATCACTATTCATTAACTCTTTTATGTTAAAGACCATAAAATCACTATCTCTACTTAATGTAGTGTGCCCATCAAAATAAAATTTTAATTCTTTTATAAGTGGTCTTACTTTTAGTTCTAGTCTTTCCAAAATATCTCTTTCTTGTGTTGCATCTGTTATGGATAATAGTTTTCCTTTAATTGTTGCATATACATCACTAAATGTTGGAAAATCGTTTGATGTATAATGTGAAAAATCAGTTGTGAAATCTATTCCAAAACGTTTATATGTATCTTGTACTATTTCACTAAACATAGTTAAAACATCTTCAGTTATAGATGGATCATAATATTTCATAAAGGCTTTTAAAAATTGGAGTGTTCTAGTTAAAACTGTATATCCTAATCCTTGCTTTATTTCTTCCTCATCAGCATCTATTACTATTTCTAGTGGATTAATTAATCCAAACTCGCCACCTTTTCCAATATCAATAGTATCTCCACCAAACGCTTTGGTTATTTCACGAAATTCATCCTCGGGATCAATTAAAACAATTTGACAACCATTTCTAATATGATTGCGTAATAGTAATTTTGCGGCTGTTGATTTACCACTTCCTGAAGTACCTAAAATAATCATATTGGCGTTATTTCGATTATTTTCTTTTCTTATTTTATATAAAAATTGATTAAATAAAATTACACCACCAGAAAAATCAACACCAAGTAGCGTCGATAGTCCTGGATCTTTTATACTATCAAAAATAAATGGATACATTGCTGCTATTGTAACTGATGGAATTGGAGTTCCAATTCTTTGTTCAATGTCTTGTGATGAAAAAATAGGTAAAATTGATTTTAAAACTTTTTCTTGCTCAAAACGTAATGAAACTGCTCTTAAATCCATTGCATCTAAGTAATTTTTTACGTTTACCTTCTTTAATTCTAATCCTTCTTTTGTTTCTGAAGTTATCATTATGTGCATTTGAAAATCAAAAATTCGTGTTTGACTAGCAGCAAGCATGGAAACAAAATACTCTAAGCTTTCGGCATCTTGTCTATATGTTTCTCTTCTCGTTAAATCTTTTTCATTTTGATATTTTTGTTTTAATTCTGCCACTTGCTTGTTTAACATTTTTGCCATTTGCGAAAAAGGTACAGGAATATGTTTGATTACAACTTTTATTCCTGGCATGTTTGTTAATGAAGCTAGATAACCTGGTTGGATATATTTAGGATATGAAACAACGGTAAGAATTGTGGCATAGTGATCACTTATGAAAAAATCACTAGGATTAAATTGTAACCCCTTTGGGGCTAATTGACTTCTTATTCCTGTACTCATACTGGCATCACTACTCCAAACTCTGTATTATTTCCCCCATTTAGAAAATTTTCTAGAACAATTCTTAAATCACCATTACTTACTTTTGAAGCATTTAATCCACAACTTGCTAATCCACTTATCATCATTCGAATTCTTTTTTCTAATATTTCAACGCTCTCATCTTTAAATAATAGGTAATATTCTGTATCTACAACATTATTTCTTATGAACGTATTTGCTTTACGAATATCTTGCATTATTAATTTTCTTATTGCTGCATTAGGAGCATCATTATACAAAAGTTGTAATTCAGCTTGATAAACTGAAATATCTACAGGTCTATCCGCTACAACTAGCCAAAATTCATAATCAATAGTATTATAAAAGTTTTTTAAGCTAATTAAAATATTATCTTGTGATGCTTGGTCTAGTATAAATATATTTTTAGGTGTTATCTTTACACCAGTTACCTTTTGATTACCTCCAACATAAATCATTCCATTTTGGATTCCTTTAACTGGTAACCAGTTTTCAGTATATACTGATTTTACTTTCTTAGCCATTCTTTATAGCACCAACCTTTCCATCTGTATTGTCTTCTAGATGTATAAAACTCATATATCTCTGTAATCACTGTTAATGTATTATGATAGTATGGTATTGGCACGACCAATAATGCTGAAATCATACCTGGAGCTAAAATTATAATTGTCGTTGCCAAAGTATCAATCGGCATAAAAGCAAGTAAAAATACACTTATTAGTACGCCAATGCTTAATAGCCATAAATCAAATGGTGCAAATATTCCTAATATCAATTGGCCACGCTTACTATTTGCTGGTATTAAATAATTGTTCACTTTTTCACACTCCCTTTTTATTATTATTGACGACTACCTTTTCCTGAAGAACTATGTGTTGAATCATCTGTTGTTCCACTAAAGTTTTTCAAATCACGTTTATGACCTGAAACTCCTGATAAAATATCTTTATCCTTAACATTTGGATTCTTTTTCAAGTCTTCATAAGTACGATTTGCTTGTGCTGATTTGTACGGATCTTCCTTAGTAGAAATAGGAGTTCGATATGTTCCTTCTCTATAGAAAATATTGGCATTTTCATAATCATCTTTATTATGTTTATACTTAGCAGAATATTTATTTCTTCTTTTATCACTAATACGTGGTCCAACACCCATTTGACCTCTATCTTTATCCATTTTTTCATAATTGGATGCAGCTTTTCCTGCCAACATTTGATAATTTGTATAAACTTCATAAGCTTCTTTATATCTTTCTTCAGCGGCTCTTCTTTCTTCAGCTGTTGCTGTTGGCGATAAATTATTGTATGCAGCGGTTGCATAATCAAGTTCTCTTTTGGCAGTTTCTGCTTGCGATTCTCTAACCTTTTTAATATACTCTGCATCAGCAACATCTTTTGCACCAATTCCTAAGGCTCTAGCTTGACGTTCTCTAGTAGCAAAATTAAATCTATCTTGCATATTTCCAAGTAGGCCACCCCTTGCATCCTTATCACCAGTTCTAATTTTTGCCATAAGGTCTTTCTGCTGATTCCATGCATCACCTATTCCATATGACTTTCCTTGGTTAATGGCTGTTAATGAAGAATCGGCAGCATTTAGTGCACCTAATGCAAATCCTGCTGCTCCACCTCCGCCAAAAGCCATGGCAGCTCCACCTAGGATTGATGATAATCCAATACTTCCTACTCCACCTTTTATTCCAAGTGCATCTTTTATGTATTTTGGTGCTTGTTTTATAAATAACATTAAACCTATAATTATAAACAATGTAGCAAATATATTAATTGCTCCACTTGAATTATAATTCGTAATATTCAATCCATTTGCTAAAATTGCTTGAATAATGAATAAACCAAAATAGATAACTGCTAATCTGATAAATAGGTCAATGTAGGTAGAAGTAAGGGCTCTAGTCCAAGAACTAAAGGCATCATCTCCTTTTGCTTCTCTTGATGAAATATTCATATGACTTATAATTGGTATTGGGGCTATTAGTCTTAAAATTGCTAATTTAAAAACCCTTATTGCAATATCAACTGAATAACCAATTAAAACTATGTCGATAATTATGCCGGCAATTGTAGAAATGATGAAAAAATATGAAAAAACATAGCTTTCTGTACCAATAATTTCTTGAATTGTATTTATAAATAAATTATTTGAAGCAGAACCATTTGAAGCTTGGCTACAACCTACATTAACCAATGCTAAAACTTCCCCTGGCGATGAATCTTTACTGTTGATAATTTTCTTTATAGAACTATCAATATTTGGACATACCACTTCGCCAGACTTGGTTACATTTATACCAATAAAAGTTTTTAATACCGTAGTAGAAAATATTTTCCCTGTTTTGGCAAGATTTTTACTTGAACCCATTTCATCTGCAACATTAGCGCCAACAATTAATCGTCCGATTGTATTATTTGATAAAATTCGATTTTGTAGAGAAAATAATGTTCCAAAAAGCAAACCATTATCATGAACCTGCTTTTCCCATTCGTTACTTGGACTAGGAATATTTATTGGAGCTATTAAAGTTAGCATTAATAATGAAACAATTATTCTAGTTACAATTGTACCCATTCCCTGTTTTTTATCTACTACAGCATCAGGATTTACTATACCTTGTAAAATTGATGTTGCTAACTTAAATATCATAAATACGCCTAAAATTAATTGAACTCGTCCGTATATACTTCTTAGAATATCGCCTCCTAAGAAATCAACACCTGCTACTGCAAAAAAAAGCTCATATAATAAAGTCATCAACCAATATACTGCACTATCTATAAGCGAAAATATTAATCTAAACATGGTTGTAACTGGATTTCTTGGAAACCAATCGGTCATATTCATCATACAATTTCACCTCGCTTTTTTACTTTAAGCCACATATTTCATGTGATGTAAAGCCTAAAAGATTTAATAAAAAACTAACTAATGTTGGTAATAAAATAAGTGCAACAACTAAAACTAATCTTGTTGTTAATTTTTTGTGGGCTTTTTTTAGGCTATCATCATCCGAACCTAGAATAGCTTTTAAATAATCTAGACTACTCATGATTAAAACAATAAATGGGCCTATTATTCGAGTGTAATCTAAGAGTTTTTGTAATAACCAGGCAACTGAATCAGGATCGTTTACGTTGCCTAAAATTGCATTTTGCCCAGTGCAATCTGCAATTTGAACTAATTGGTTGTTATTTACTAGATAATTTTTTGATTGTAAATTTATTATATTTTTATAATTGATAGTGCTATTATTTTTTTGTTCAGCACAAACATTAACCGGTAAAAAAACTATTGTTATTATTGCTATTAAAACACAAATAATCGTTTGATGTTTCATAATATCACTCCATAAACATTATAACATATTAAGTATATCAAAATAAAAAAAAAATAGCAATTATTTGCTATTTATTTGCAATGTATACACTATTCCAACATGATGCCCAACTTGTTGTATCAGTTTCACTTGGATCTGCTCCAATGGCAACTAAATTCATTACTAGTGTAACTATACTTGGTACTAGGAAAATTACAATTGCATAAATAACTCTCTTAATTAACCTTCCTTGAGCACCCTTTACTTCTTTTTCGTCGCTTGCAATTACTGCCTTTCCTAAATCTAAAATTCCAAAAAACATTAAGGCAATTGGTATAATTATACAAACATATTTTAATACACCATTTTTAAGAATTCTTACTAATGGTTCTAAACCTTGACAAGCACCACCAGCGCCACCGCCTACACCAATTTGAAATAAACTTGACATAAATACCTCTCCTTCATTTATAAATATAATAGCCCATATATATTTTTTTGTCAATTATTACCTTCGAAATAATCCAAAGACTTTATTATCTTTTTTATCATATTCACTAACTAATTCTAATTTTTCTAAAAAATCGTATAAAACATCATTTCTTTTTCTTTCATTTAAGGCTGGTATGTTATAAAAAACCTCTATTTTTGCTTCTGCTTCAAAACTAGAAATTTCTTTTTCGGAAAGAAGACTTTTGTTTAAAATTAATTTCCTTCCTTTTAATTTTTCAAAGACATTACTATTTATTCTTATTAATTTGTTTAATTTAATGATGCTTGGTTCGACTAAATAGCAAACTTCATCACAAACTGAGTTATCTGGATAGTCATTCAAATCAATTAATATTACTTTATATTTTTTTGCCTTTTTTATTATATCTTTTAATTGCTCTTTTTTTAGTGATATCATCTCTTTATCGATGAATATACTAAAATCACTTTTATTAATTTCAATAGCAAGAACTTTATTTATACCAAATATCATTGCTAATTCTTTTTTTAGCATATAAATTAGTGTAGTTGCTCCAGCATGGCTAGTTACATTTCTAAATCCAATTATTTTCTGCTCATAATCATAAATTA
>CALVIF010000022.1 GCA_944329395.1 uncultured Bacilli bacterium
TTTTCTTCTTAATTTATATACTTTTTTATTTTTTAATTTTGCAACATCTAAACCACCAACAATAATTTGTCCTTTTGTTGGTTTTTCTTCACGATATAGCATTTTAATTAATGTACTTTTTCCGCTTCCTGATTCACCTATTACAAAAACAAATGAACCTTTCTCAATGGCTAAATTTAAATCATGAATAGCTGTAACACCATTCTTATATTTTTTTTCTACATGCTTTATTCTGATTAAGTCCAATTTTTTCACCACCTTAGTAATTTATTATAACATATTTTTTTTTATATAAAAAGAGGGGCAATTAATTCTCCTCTTTTATTTTACATTATTTACCTCCAACAGTTTCATATGCGTCTGTTACAACAAAAAATGCTTTATCATCAATCATTTTTATACCTTCTGTTAATTTATAATAATCATTAGTTGGAATAACTGTCAAAATTACATTTGTTTTTTTTGATAAAAGGCCACTTTTTACATCAAATATTGTTACACTATGTTCTAATGTTCTAATAATATATTCTTTAATTTTATCTGTTTCTGTTGTAATTATATAAAAAGCTTTATTATTAGAAATCCCTAATAAAATTTTATTTATAACTAAGCTGTTAATATATATCAATATTAAAGCATACATTGCCTTTGTCCAGCCAAAAAATAGGGCTCCAATTATTACTATTATTGCATTCATAACTCCACTAGTGCTAGCAATTGGAATATTGTAATATTTTTTTAATATTTGGCTAATAACAGGTAATCCTCCGCTACTATAGCCACTTTTATACATTAGACCATTGGCAAAACCTCCAATAACTCCTGCATATATTGCAACTAAAAACATATCATGATAATCAATAAAAATTAAGTCAGTTATAGGAGACGTAAGTTTTACAAATATTGGGTAAATTATTGTAGCAGCAGTAACTGCAATTGTGTCTTCAAATCCCAAATAAAATATGCTAAGCAATCCACAGGCTAAAGAAACTATTAAAATCATAAGTGCTGGATCAATTTCATATACATAATTAGTTATTGTTGCTATTCCGCCTGATCCTCCAGTTACAAGATTAACTGGTAAAAGAAATAAATTATATACTATTGCACTTATTAATAAACCTATTAATAACATTAATGATCTTTTAATTAATTGTTTTTGATGTATTTTTTGGAAAATCTTATTCAATTTATTCACCTCCAAATACTTCATAGGCATCTGTTACAACGAAAAAGGCACTTGGATCTATTTCTAAAATTCCTGTTTTCAATCTATAATAATCTTTTGTTGGTAGTACGCACATCAAAACATTTTGTTTTTCTTTAGCAAAGCCTCCTTTAGCATTAAATACAGTTACTCCATGATTTAAATATTTTAAAATATAATCTTTAATGGCTTTTTCTTCGTCAGTAACAATATAAAATGCTTTACTATCTGAAATTCCTAATATTACTCTATCAGACATAATACTTATAATGTATAAAACAATCATAGCATACATAAGTTTATTAGTCCCAAATACTAAAGCTGAAGAAAGTGTTATTGCTCCATCTACGTATATCATACTCTTTCCTATACTGATTTTATAATATTTATTTAATATTTGATTTAAAATATCTGTTCCACCTGATGTAAAACCTGCTTTAAATATCATTCCAATACCAAAACCATATAAAACTCCACCAAAAACTGCAGAAATTAACAGTTGTGAAGTATCAATATCTATTACTTGTCCTATTCCAGATGTTAATTTAACACATATTGGAAAAAGTAATGATCCTAGTATTGATCCTTTTGTTTTTTCTTTTTCTAATAAAAAACAGCTTAAAATTAACAATATAATATTTAAGATTAATATAACAATAAAATCATCGAAGCCAAATAATCCTTTTAATATTATTGCAACTCCACCTACACCACCAGCAACTAAATTATTAGGTGCTAAAAATAAATTATAAGCTATAGCTATGATTATACTTCCTATAATAAAACTTATAATTCTTTTAGTTCGTGATTTTTCATTTATTCTTTCTAATATTTTAAAGTTTCTTGTTTGAGAAAAAAAATTCATATTATAACCCCTTTTTTAAATTATCTTCAATAAACATATCTATATTTCCATCTAACACTTTATCAACATTGCTTGTTTCAGTATTTGTTCTATGATCTTTTACCATTGAGTATGGATGCATAACATAACTTCTTATTTGTGAGCCAAACTCAATATTTTTTTGTGCTCCTTTTATTTGATTTAATTCTTCTGTTTGTTGTTCTAATTTTTTTATGAGTAGTTTATTCTTTAATACTTTTAATGCTTGTTCTTTGTTTTGAATTTGACTACGTTCATTTTGACAAGTTACTACTGTCTTAGTAGGTAAATGAGTAATTCTTACTGCTGAGTCTGTTGTATTTACTCCTTGTCCACCACAGCCACTCGAACGATAAACATCTATTTTTAAATCTTTTTCATCTATTTCAATGTTTGTATCTTGATTAATCTCTGGTGTTACTTCAACTGATGCAAATGATGTATGTCTTCTATTATTAGCATCAAATGGTGATAATCTAACTAATCTATGTACACCTTTTTCTGTTTTTAAATAACCGTAAGCATTCATACCTTTTATTAGCATTGATACACTTTTTATTCCTGTTTCTTCACCTTCTTGATAGTCAAGCAACTCTATTTTATAATTTTTTCTTTCACACCATCTAGTATACATCCTATATAACATAATTGCCCAATCGCAAGCTTCTGTTCCACCTGCTCCGGCATGTATATCTAAAATACAATTACTTTTATCATATGGTCCGTTTAATAACAACAATAGATTTAGTTTTTCTATTTTTTTTGATAATTGCTTTGCAAACTCTTCTAATTGTGATTGAAGTTCATTATCATCTTCTTCCATAATCAATGATAATATATCTAGATTATCCTCTATTTCTTTCTTTAAACTAGTAATTTGAGAAACTGTATTTTTTTTATCACTTAAATCTTTTATTGTCTGTTCTGCGGTTATTCGATTATTCCAAAAATCTGAAGCTTCTGTTTTTTGTTCAAGGGCTATTATTTCTTGATTTATTTTATCACCGTCAAAGTGCCCTCCATAAATTCTTAATATTTGTTAGGGCTTCTTCAAAAATTTTTTTCAATTCTTTTAATTCCATACAATCACTCTCTTTTATATTCTAATTATTTTTTACATTTTAATACATTATAAGGATAACATATTTTTATTTACAAAACAATTTAATTGATTTTTTTGTGAATAAAATTAAATACAATGCATATATTATTATTGAGGAAGGTTCACTGTATAGTGTGAAGATCCTCTGTAGATAGATTATGGAGCTATTATGCTCCTTTTTATTATGTTTTTAATTATTATTTTCTTTTAATTTAAATAAAAAAATTCAACATCGAACTTTTTTATTTTTGAACAAGAATTTTTTGCCCTACTTTTGAATTTTCATATATTACTTTTACAGCTGCATATGGGGTATTGGTGCAACCGTTACTTCCATTTTGATGGTAATCTTCTTCACCATATACTTGGCGCCACCAAGCATCATGGATTCCTTCACCGTTATAGTTCATCCAATAATTAACCCAATCTTTATCATCGTTTAAATAAATATCGGTATCCATATAGAAGACTGTGTGTAGTCCAAGATCTGTTGGGGTTGAGTCTTTACCGGTAGTTACTGGCGTATATACAAATCTCTCATTATTATTATACATATACATACGTTGCATACTGTCATCAATAATTATAATCTTACCATTTATATCTTCTACATAATTTTTATTGATAAAACCAAATTCATGTTCATTGGTCATCATTAAATACCAATCATCATATATTCCCAAAACTCTAACACTTTCCTGTGGTTCTAATAAACGAATGCTTTGAGATTCTGTGGTGTTTTTTTCTCTTATATTCAATTGGCATGTTGGAGACACAATTTTTAATAAATTAAATTCTTCAAATCCAAGTTCTGGATACATTGATTGTAATTTTTCTAATAATGATATAGTATATTCTTTGTATACATATCCTTGGCAGCCATTATATTCTACTAATAGCCAATCATCATCAACTTCAGCTATTACTTTTAATTCCTCATTTTTTTTAAATACCATATTTTTTTCTGTTATTATATCTTGTTCGGTAGTAACTTGTGTTTTTATAATCTCTGATTCTGTTGATGGCTCACTTCTAAAATTAAGTTCAGTTGTAGTTACCGCAACATCATTTTTAAATATAATTTTATGTTCTTGTTCATATGTTTCATCTGTATACATTAGATAATCTCTATTAACATATCCAATTTTATCGCCAACTTTTACAAGATCCCAATTATTATCACAGGACATCATTTTATAAACCTTTTGATTTTCTTCTAATACTGTTATTATTAGTGCGTCGGTACTATTTGAATTTCTTAAATTAAGATTTGCTGTTGTATAGGCAATAATATTTTCAGGTGTTTCTTCTTTATTTTCCGCCTCTTCTGTTAAAGGTTGATCTATCAATTGTTCTTCAGTAGTTTCTGATAGATTTGTTGTTTCTGCATTATCTATTATGACAGGTTTTGTTTCAACAGCTTCAACTGTTTCTATAGAATCAATAATATCTTCTTCTGAAGGGTCACTTAAATCTGTAGTTGAAATAATTTTTTGAGTGCTATTTATACTGTTATCTCTTGATAAAACTAATTTATGTTTGCAACTTGTTAAAAATATTGTAAAAGCCAATGTTCCAGCCATTAATCTATATTTTTGTTTTCTGTTCATTTTGCATGTCACCTCATAAAAATAATTTTTATATATATTAAACTATTTTTTAATTTTTTTCAAATATAATAAAATTAATTTATAATATAACTTAAATTTACTATGATTAATTATTAACTTAATAGATATTTTTATTTAAAGTATAAGTGTTATAAAAACATAGACTCTATTTAAGTCTATGTCAGACTGTTGACAAATAAAATTTGTTAATAGTCTTTTTATTTTAAAAAAAGTATTGTATAATTTAATTACGAGATAGACTTTATCTAACCAATTTAGTCATATATATCTCGTTTTTTTATTGATTTTATGAGATAATAATATTGGTTAGATAAGGTGGTATGATATATGGCTATGACTAAAAATTTAGAAAAACAATTCTCAATTGAATTTGTAAATCTTGAAGAAATGATTCCTCAAAATCATTTTTTAAGAGTGATTGAGGAACATTTTGATTGGAACTTTATATATGAAGAAGTAGAAAAACTATATTCTAAGGTTGGACGTAAAAGTGTTGATCCCGTAGTTTTAATAAAGATTCATATATTAAAGTTTCTTTTTAATGAAGACAGTTTAAGAAAAACTTATGAGGCTCTTCAATATAATCTATTGTATAAATGGTTTATTGGATATGATATTTGTAAAAAAACTCCAGATCATTCCACATATTCTCAAAATTATAAGAGAAAGTTTTGTAAGTTGGAAAAAGATTTATTACAAACTGTTTTTGATAAAGTTATAGAACTACTAATTGATTGGAATTGTTTAGATATGACGGCAGTTTATATAGATTCAACTCATACTAAGGCTTATGCCAATAAAAAGAAGAATCATAAAGAGTTAGTTAAAATAGAAGCAAAGAAATATCAAAAAGAATTAGATTTAGAGATTGCTCTAAAGGGGTTACATGATGAGGAATTAAGTGAGGAAGAGTATTTTAAAGAGGTAGAAAGAATTATAAAATGTAACGAAGAAGTTGATACAGAAGAAGTGATTGGAGAAAAAGAAATAATTGTAAGTGATATAGACAAAGATGCTGGAATGTTATATAAGAGTGATAAAGAAAAAATGTTTGGATATAATACAAGTGTAATATGCGAAAATAACAATTATATATTAACTGTAGATACCAATGGGAGTAATGTGCATGATTCCATTTCCTATTATCAATCTTTTGAAAATTTAATAAATCACTTTGATATTTCTACTATTGATTATTTTGTAGGAGATGCTGCTTATCTTACTCCACATATTTGTAAAACAATTATAGATTTAGACATGATACCAGCTATGCCATATACGAGAAAAGGATATAGAAAAGGTTATTTTAAAAAATATGAATTTGTATATGATGAATATAATGATATCTATATCTGTCCAAATGAAAAAGATTTAATCCCAACAGGCCGAATAGACAAGAATGGTTATATTGTATATAAAGCAAATGAACACGATTGTTCAAATTGTCCTTTTAAAGAGCAATGTACCAAAAGTAAATGCAAACAAATTTTAAGACATGTATGGGAGAAATATAAAGAAATGGTAAATGATTATAGGCATCATGAAGATGTGAAAGAAATATATAAGCAAAGACCACAACATATAGAGAGGGTTTTTGCGGATGGAAAAATGAAGTATGGGTTAAGAAAAACATACTTTCGAACAAAAGAAAGAGTCCACCGAGAGTTGACTCTACTTTATGCATGCATGAATCTGAAGAAATTTGCATTACACCATTATGCCTAATATAGAAATATACTAAGCATTTTGTGTTTTTATATAAAATAAAGAAAAAAAGACAAATAAGTCAATTTATAGACTTATTTGTCAACAGTCTGACATAGACTCTATTTAAGTCTATGTTTTAATTTTAAACATTTTATCTTCATCATCTTCTTTTTTTTGTAATTACATATCATTTTATGTCGTTATAAAGTTAAAAATAATTTACAACTTTTTAATATTTAATTAAAATTATTAAATTATATAATCCATTATCTAATTAATTTTTTTTCTAAACAATATGGAACGACTTCATTTTTTAAAGTGTTTGATAATATATCTTTATCCATTGATGAATCAAACCATAAAAATTTTTCTATTTCTTCTGATGTTTCTAAATTTCCCTTAAGTTTTCCATTATATTGAAATACATAAAAATGAATTGGAGTGATACCATCACTTGTGGCAATTTCATCAAATTCCATTACAAGCTCAAATAAATTTTTATCAAATTGAGCATTAATGCCTAATTCCTCATGGCACTCTCTAATGGCAGCTTCCAATGGAGTTTCATGTTCTTCTACTCTACCTCCAATCATTTGATAAGTAGGTCTTTTCCTTGGTTTATCTATTAATAATTTGTTATCATCAAAAAACATAGTTCCTACAACTTTCATAAACTTATTATCTCCTTTAATATTTTTTAATTTTTAATGGTGTTTTTATTGTTTTGCCATAAGTAAAAAACATCTTGTATAATAAAGCAAATAACTGGTAAATATATTATATACTTAAACTTTAGTTGGAGCAAGCCAATCAAATCCCGGGATGTTTCTAAGTACTCCATAAATTATTATAATTACTATTAACATATACAAAATATAATTAGGTATTGTTATATAAATATTAAATTTTTTTAGAATTTTTTTTACTATTAAATATATTATTCCTAAAATTATTAAAATAAAAACTAATGGATTATATCTAAATGCTTGATAAATATCTAATTTCATAATTGAAAATAATAATCTGGTCATTCCGCAGCCTGGGCAGTAATAACCGGATATTTTATAAATTGGACAAAATATTGCAAATCCTGTATAAAAATTTAATAAATAATAAAGTAAAAAAAACAAGATAGCAATTATTGCTGTTTTTATCTTACAATTCGTTTTTTTCATTATTTTGAAAACTTATTTAAATCATTTTGTATTAAGCAGTAGTTTATAAATCCTAAACCTAGAATTGATAATAATATATAAGGAACAGCATTATTACCAATTGATTTGTTGTATTTTTTTCCCGCATAATATAGTTTTTCTCCCATTTTGAAATTCCAATATAGAAAATATATTCCACATGTTATTATTGTAAATATAAATGCAGTTAAACCAGATGCTGTTTTTTCTTCACTTATAATATTAGATTCGTCAGTCATTACAATAAACCAATATATTGCATATATTCCACAGGTTATTAAAGATAACAATATACATACTGCAATATTTCTTTTTGGTAAATTAATATTATTTATGTTGTAATTATTGATTATTACTGTAGAGTTATTTTTCTCTTCATTAATATTTTTTCCACAATTAGGACATAAATTGCTTTCTTTCGATAATTCACTTCCACAATTTGAACAAAAATTTTTCATTATATCACTCCTCTTTATATTTAAATAAATTATATCATGTATATTTATATAATTGTATATTATATTATAAATTTGTTGATTATATTTGTACATCTATTTAAAAAAAGATATCAACAAATTTTTTTGCTAATATCTTTTTTTCAATAAACTTTTCTCAAATTTTATACTTTTTATAATTTTGAATTTCCCCTTATTCTATGCTACTTTCCACAACATTGTTTATATTTCTTCCATGAGCCACATGAAAATTATTTGACTCTATTTTAAGTATATATAGTACAAATAGTATTATGTTTATTTCCTTATTTCATGTGCGTTTAGTACATTATATTATTAGTATTATTTATATTATAAATATTACTAATTTTATATTTATGGGGATAAAATGTAGACAAATTCATCTTTTTTTCACAGCATTTTGTTTCCGTATTCATTATAACATTTAATCCATAAATGTCAAAGTGCTAGATAGCATTGGCACTTGTTATTAAATAGGATAATTGTTCCATTGTTTTGTAAATTTATTTATATTTGCATTTACCCATTTTTATACAAATATTTGTCATTTCATTTGGAGATTATCATTAATCACTTCTATTATATCATCAATTGAAATTGATATTTTATATTGATTATTATAATATACATAAATAGGAGCTTAATTATGACCTCGTTCTTTAATCATAACTTCAAACAACATATTTTTATACTTCGCAGATTTCGCTCTTCATTCATATATTTTAAGAGCAATTCTAAATATCGACAATATTGTTACTACCATAAATTATTTTCTAATTTTTTGGCAATTAGGACAATAACATTTACTTAAAAGATGATCCGCTCTGATTTTCCATCTATGATTACAGTTTAAACATCCAACTTCCACATTAGATTTAGAACCATAATATTTTAATACTGCAATCGTTCTATTTGATTTTTCAAATACTTTTTCAGAATATTTTTTTCCATAACCTATATTTTCTGTATCTTTTAATTCTTTTTCTTTTTTTATTCCTGTAAATACTTCTGGTTTGCACATTAAACAAAATGGATGATTATTAAATTTTTTATATGATGTTGTCCACTCATTTCCACATATCTTACATTTTAATTTTATATCAGAGATACTATTAATATATTCAACTACTTTAATATTTTTATTTTTAATTTTCTGCTGAAATTTTTTTGTACTCTTTTTTAGATGTTCATTATACTTTAGTTCATTTTTCTCTTCCTCGCTAATGAACTCTACTTTTGAAATTTCAAATACTGCTTTTTCCCAATCAATTGATAGCACATATACTTCTCTATTTTTAGATTCAAAGTATAATTGCTTTTTTATTTTTTCAAAATCTAAATTAAAACCCATTTTTATTTCCAAAACGGCAGAGGCTGTAGATAAATCACATTTAGATAAAATATTATTTTCTTCGTTTAAAACTAATTCTTGAGAAAGGATTTTTTCATTTTTAAAAATATCTTTTTTTATATATTCTATAAGTGGTCTAATTTGTCCTTTAATGCTTTCAGTTGTTCGATTTACTAATTCTATACATTTATTATTATCGGCATTCAATGATTTTATAGTTCCATCTGAATTGAATGAAATAGGGATTTCATTTATTACACTAGGTAATCTTCCGATATATTTCAATTTCTTCTTATTATCAATTTCATAATGAATATTGTTACATTTTTCTACTTCAAGCATTGAGTTAATTAAATGCTCAATACTTATTCCACTAATATTAGTCTCATATCTCTGAATTTTCCTTTTATCAATTTTAAATTGTTTTATTACATCATGTTTTAAATATACACTAGGTATTTCTCTATAATATTTAAAATTAGGATATGTTTCTAAATAACTTATCGGAATAGTGTAACTGTCATTCAATTCAAAAACATCACATCCTGTAATTAATAAAAATTTGTCGTGTATTTTTTCAAATAATTTCCATTCAAGAATACAATCATTTTTACCTGAATGAATTTCTTTTACATTATCAATTTTAAATATATTGCATAAATTATCTTTTGTTACGCTACCGCTATTAAATTTACTGGATATAATCAAATGTTTAAAATTTAAAAACTTTAATTTATTAAATCCAGACAATTTATGTCTACTGCAATATGTTCTAATAAATTTTTCATCTATACTTCCATAAGTTAATATAGTTCTATTTTCTAAATTAAATCTTTTTATTAGTTCATCAAATTCATTTTGCGAAATTGGCAATTTATTGATTAAATCTTTTTCTGTTATTCCATTAATATATGTAGTTAAAACACAATCGTTTAATTCTAATGGAAGAAATCTGTCGTATGATTCTTCTGTTTCTGGGTCATATATAGAAATAGAAAGAAGATCCCATTCAAGAGAAGCCAATCCATTTGTTTCAACATCTAACACAATATATTTACTTTTATCTAATGGTTTATTCATTATTATATCTCCATTCTTTCTAATATTTATTATACATTAAATATATATAAATTCATAAGACAATTTAGATATAATTAAAAATTCGTGGCTTGTTTTGTTCTGAAAAAATAAAAGTGGTTATAGTATTTTATAAAAAAGACGAACACGGTTTGTTGAAATTATATTTCAATGAAAGTGGGAAAAGTCTTTTTTATTTTTTTTGATACTAAATTCTGAAATAAAAAAAGAGCACCTTTACTACTTACAAAAGTTTATAGTATTGGTACTTAATTGGAATTCTAAAGGATTTATCGTTGGCATATGTAGTTATTGGCTAGCCAATATTGTAGTGTGTTATTACTATCTTGTCTTAAAGATAGGCAAAAGCAAAAAAAATTAATTAAAATTTTTGTTCAATTTAATAAACAGCAATATTATTTTATCAATTAAATCACATCTTTAAAATTTAGCATAATCAATTATTCAAATATAAGACAAGCTAAATTGGTTATAGAAAACTATTTATTTTTTTCTAGTAAACATCCTATACCATATATAATAGTTGCAAAAGAAATTGATACTAAGGGCAAGTAAATTTGTAGATTTCTACCGAAAGTGCTTTTAGGTTCTGTAAATAATACATTATAGTCAGATAATATAAATATACAATATATAATAATACATACTGAAATTAAGTAAAATATTTTTTGCTTCACAAAATCACCTCTAATACATTTTACCACAATTTTAAAGAAAAGGGAATTTCCCTATTCTTTATTATTTTTTTATTACCAAACAATCCCAGATAGTTGAGCATGAGTTTTCTCATATTATCATATTCTTCAGAAATTCCTTCATCCACAAAATTTATTATATTATATGCTGATTGATTCCATACTTGATCCATACGTTCACTATCAGAACTTATTTCGTCATTTTTTAAATCTATAATTACAGAATAACCACCTTGTCCAATTCTCCATTTAGAGTTTCCTGAGTTAAAAGTAGTACTGTCGAAACCATCATACCATCCTAATTCATTATCATATCTAGTCATATGCCAATCATACCTAGCATATTTTGAATCTGCAATTGGGCTAATATTAGTATCATTATATGCCATTGCTAATATATCATTTGAATGATTAGCTAGTGGTTTGTTCCAATTATATGTTTGAATCGTATTATATTTTAAGTTTACTTTGCAATAATTTTCTATCCAATAATCAAGATAGTCTGAATAGGACATATCTTTTTGTTTTTGTTTCTTACCACATTGATAATATTCATTATAAGCTATTGCCCCTTCATGCAATGCTTCTTGTCTTGTTTTAAGTCCAGATTTTGTTAACCACTTTCTTACTCCATCAATTGATGCTATTTTAATTCGGTGTTCATATACCTTACCACGTTTTCTTACGCTTACCATTTTTTATACCTCTTTCCTAAATTTTGGTAAACAAAAAAGCCATCAAATTTGATGACTTTATCCAATATGTTTGTCCACATTAATATACTAAATTTTTATATATATCATGATTTTTTGCCCACAATGTTTAATTTATGTGGACAAAATGTGGACAAATAGACTTTTTTGAAGTTTTCTTACGTGGACAAAATCCTCGCAAAGCCAATACTCACCGCTATTTACCACAACATTGTTTATATTTCTTCCCTGAGCCACATGGACATGGTTCATTTCTACCTATTTTTTCTGATTTTTTTGGGACTTTTTTTGTTTCCTCACTTTTTTCATTTGTTACTTGTTTTTTACTTACTGGTTTTCTTTCAATATTTTGTCTAATCTCTGCTTTTAATAAGAAAATAGAAATATCTTTATCAATGCGTTGAAGCATTTCATCAAATAAATCGAATCCTTCCATCGTATATGCACGTAATGGATCTTCTTGTGCGTATCCTCTCAAATGAATTCCTTCTCTAAGATGTGACATTGTATTAATATGTTCCATCCAATATTTATCTAAAACTTGTAATGTAATAACTTTTTCAAATTCTGATGTTACTTCTTGTGGGATTGATTTTAGTTTTGCTTCATATTCTTCAACTACTAATTTATATATTTTATCAATAACTTCTTCTGTTTTTAATCCTATTATATCTTTATTTTTAATATCTTGTTTTAATAAATTTTCATTAGAAAATTCAGCTATTTCATTATAATCTTGCTCTGTCAAATATCCTTCTGGTGCCAAATGAGAATTAACTAAATCTTCAATATGATGTCTGAATGTATTTAATACCATATCATGAATTGAATCACTATCAAGTATCTTATTACGTTTTTCATAAATAATCTCTCTTTGATTATTCATTACATCGTCATATTGCAATAGGGATTTACGTACATCAAAATTATTTCCTTCAACTCTTTTTTGAGCTGTTTCTATTGATCTTGTAAAGGTTTTACTTTGGATGGCTTGATTTCCTAGACCCATACTATTCATCATTTCGCCTATTCTATCTGAACCAAACCTTACCATTAAATCATCTTTCATTGATACAAAGAATTGAGTATATCCAGGATCACCTTGACGACCTGATCTTCCTCTTAACTGGTTATCAATACGTCGTGATTCATGTCTTTCTGTTCCAATTACACATAGTCCGCCTATTTTTTTAATTTCTTCTGATAATTTTATATCTGTACCACGACCGGCCATATTTGTAGCAATCGTTACTGACTTTCCTAAACCTATTTTTGAAATTATTTCCGCTTCACGCGCATGATTCTTAGCATTTAATACTTCATGTGGTATCTTTGCTTGTTTTAATAAATTACTAATTAGTTCACTTGTTTCTATTGCTATTGTACCAATTAGTACAGGTTGACCTTTTGAATATTTTTCTTTTACAAATTCTACTATTGCTTTATATTTAGCTTCTTTTGTAGCATAAACTAAATCAGGTGCATCAATACGAATAACTGGTTTATTTGTTGGTATTTCAATAACATACATATTATATATATTTCTAAACTCTTCTTCTTCTGTTTTTGCTGTTCCAGTCATACCTGATAATTTTGCATACATTCTAAATAAATTTTGAAATGTTATAGTAGCTAAGGTTTTTGTTTCTTGATTAATTGTAACTCCCTCTTTTGCTTCTATTGCTTGATGTAGCCCATCTGAATATGCCCTACCTTTCATTAGACGCCCTGTAAATTGATCAACTATAACAACTTCACCATCTTGCACAACATAATCAACATCTTTTCTCATTGAGTAATTTGCTCTTAATGCTTGATTAATATAGTGTAATAATGAAGCATTATTTATTTCATAAAGATTATCAATATTAAAGTTTTTTTCTGCTTTATCTGAACCTAATTCTGTTAAATTAACGTTTTTAGTCTTTTCATCATAAATATAGTCTTTTTCTTGTTTTAAACTTTTTACAAAACGGTCTGCATCAATATATAGATTTGCACTTTTCATTTCGCCACCTGATATAATTAGTGGTGTTCTAGCTTCATCAATTAAAACTGAATCAACTTCATCTATTATGGCAAAATTTAGTTTGCGTTGTACTCTATTTTCTTTATGAACGACCATATTATCTCTTAAATAATCAAAGCCAATTTCATTATTTGTAGAATATAATATGTCACAATTATAAGCCTGTTGTTTTTCTTTTGGTGATAATTCTCTTTTGTTAACGCCTACAGTTAGTCCTAAAAATTCGTGAATTTTTCCCATCCATTCAGCATCACGTGTTGCTAGATATTCATTAACTGTTATAATATGAACACCATTTCCTGTTAATGCATTTAAGTATGCAGGAAGAACACTAGTTAAAGTTTTTCCTTCACCAGTTTTCATTTCAGCAATATTTCCGTAATGAATTGCTAAACCTCCTAAAATCTGAACATAATAGTGTTTTTCACCAATTACACGAAAAGCTGCTTCTCTTGCTGTAGCAAAAGCTTCTACAACTATATCTTCAAGAGTTTCACCGTTTTTTAATCTTGTTTTAAATTCTTCTGTCTTACTTTGTAATTCAGTATCCGTAAGTTTAGAATACTCATCATCTAAACTTATAATTTTATCTGCCAAAGCAGTAAATCTTTTTAATTCTTTATATTCATGATCGAATAATCTTCTCAAAAGATTCATTTAATCATCTCCTTCATTGTATTATTTTATCAAAAAATATTAAATAATGAAAGCTTTTATTTATTAATGATTTTTATTAGAAAAAGATTTTTAAAATATGTGTTGTTTCTATATTTATTTTCTTTAATTTTGTTATAACAAAAATGTAGACACTTTTTTATGTCTACATTTTTATTACCATTTATTATGAATAATAACTATTTTATGTTAATTACTCTGATTCTATTATTCCATAATTATCATCTAATCGTTTATATACAACAGCTATTTTACCTGTTTCACTGTCTTTATACATATAAAATTGATGACCAAGTAGTTCCATTTGAAGAATTGCTTCTTCTTCATTCATAGGCTTAACATCAACCTTTTTTCTTTTTAATATTTTTTTGCTATCTTCACTTTCTGTTTCTATTTCAGATATATCAAAATCAACATTTGTTTTAACTTGTTTTGACATCATTCTTGTTTTATTTTTTCTTATTTGACGTTCTAGTTTGTCTACAGCTTTATCTACTGCTGCATAAAAATCATCTTTTGTTTCTTCAGATCTTAAAATGTAGGTTTTTAATGGGATAGTAATTTCTACTCGTTGCTCATGATTCTTTACTTTTACTATGACGTTAACGCGAACATCATCGCTATTTTTTAGGTATTTATCTAATTTCCCTAACTTTTCTTTAATATAGTCGTTCATAGAATCAGTAATCTTAAGCTTATCACCGCGTATTATAAATTCCATATTATTCCTCCTTTATACTTAGATTATAACATATTTATATAAAAAAAACTACTATTTTATACCAGTAGTTTCTTTTACTAATTTAACGTTTATTGCTTGATAACCTTTACTTGTTTCAACTAATTTAAATTCTACAAGTTGATCTTCAGATAAAGTTTTGTATCCATCTAGTTCAATTGCTGAATAGTGTACAAAAATATCTTCATTTTCTTTAAAATCGATAAAGCCATAACCCTTTTCATTATTGAACCACTTAACACGTCCAATCATCATACCTCTAGCACCTCACATTCTACCAACTTTTATATTTATTTGGTAAATAAGATTTTAGCAAATAATATTTAATTTTTTTAAAATTTCCTTAATTTGTATATTTTATGGAATAATCAGTATTTTTTCGACATTATTTGACAAAAAAAAGACTTTTATACTATTTAAATTTATTAATTGTGGATTATTTGTATTTATTATAATTATTTAATTATAATTGATTACGGTGATAATATGAAAGCAATATTTATGAATAGAACTATTAGTTTTTTAAAAAAATATTGTACTTATTCTGATGAAGAAATAGAAAAATTAGAATATGGTCTTGAAGGAATATATTTAACTATTACTAAATTAATAATAATTTTTATTACTGCCGCGCTTTTAGGAATTGTTAAAGAATTTATTACTTTAATATTTTTATTTAATATTATTCGTTATACAGGTTTTGGATTCCACGCTAACAAGAGTTATGAATGCCTACTTTTTTCAGCATTTTGCTTTCTTATTATCCCAATTTTTTTTATTAATGTTAATCTAACTAAATTTATTTATATACTTATTTGTTTATTTTGTATATTTAATTATTTATTATTTGCTCCTGCAGATACAATTAAAAGACCTTTAATAAATAAGAAAAAAAGAATTATTAGAAAAATAATTACAATTATTATTGGTATTACTTATTTTTTAGTTGGTCTTTTATTATTTAATCATTGGATTTCTTCAATATTGTTATCTGTATTAGTAATTGAAGCTATTGTTGTAAATCCAATTACATATTATTTTTTTAGGCAACCTTATAATAACTTTAAGAATTTAAAATTTGATTAAATACTATATGTATTTAAAATATATTTAAGGAGGAAAAAATTATGAAAAGAAAAATAGCTTACCTAATTACTATAGTAGCTATGATGGCTACTGGAGCAGCTAGTTTAGGATGCTTTTGGGCATTAATTGATGAACCAAAAGCATTTAAAGCTTTATGGGATTAAAAAAAGGGGCTAATTATATGAACTAGTCAATAAAAAGTAGACAGTAAAAAAGTATTTAATTGAACCCTAGTTGAGTTCTATACTCAATTGGGGTTTTATATTGTAATGCATAACTTGGTCTATAATTATTATGATC
>CALVIF010000023.1 GCA_944329395.1 uncultured Bacilli bacterium
AGAATTCTTTTCCAATATCTTTTTTATTACCTTTAACTAAATTTCTTTTTCATCCTTTAATAATAAAATTAAACTATATATTTGATAAATAAATAATAACATAATTGGTAGAATAACAAATATCAAAAAACCAACCTGAGATTGTAAAAATGTCAAAATATTACCAACCCCAGCATAATGTATCCCTTCATATCTACCTATAACTCTTCCAAAAGAAACACTTGAAGCCACATTATTATCTAAAACAGAATATAAATAATTATTACTATCACCAAAAATTTCTACTATCTCAGCTTTTTGTAAAACATATTTTTTATCAATTGTATCATAATAATAAATAGAATCTCCAACTTTAAAATTATTAGCATTTTTATTACTAATCACAACAAGATTACCTTTACTAAAATCAGAAAAAGCATTCTGATTTTCTTTGTTTACTGAAATTAAAGAATAATCACCAATTTGTATAATACCATATTCTGTTTTGCATAAAAGAAATGTTGTCATAACTACTACATAAAAAATTATTAAACATTCAAAAGTACAAACTAAAAATTTAAAAAATTTTTTCACAATCATCACCATATTAAGTTTATCATATAATTATTAAGAAAACAATTTTTTATATTTATTTCTTTATAATTATTTGTTCAAAATCACTATCTATTAAATGATCTTCATTATACAATAAAAATTCTATACGATAAGTTCCACTCTTTAACTGATCCTGTAAGCGGAACGTAAAAGTATTATCTAACCCAAAAGAAGTAGATAGTAACAACTCATATACAGAAGTAGCATTATATCCAAAATCATTTGGTTTTGATAACATATTCGTAAATAAATCAGAAAAATTAATTTCTTCATATTCCAAAGTATCATAACTATCAGATGACCTACGATAGACACGGATACGTAAATTTGGCTTTAATAATTGAGACTTAGCATGCAATTGAAATGAAATAGTATCCTTACCATCACTAGTTATTCCTAAATAACCATCAATAATTTTGCTTTCAGGTTTAGAACTAGCTACGATCATATTATCATCGCTTATTAAAGTAAAAACCAAACTATTCTCTTCATCACTTAAATTACCACTAGGATGAAGACCATCATCAGAAGCAAACAAAGACATTTTCAAGGTATATACTCCAGCTGGCAACAAATGTCCTGGATAAAAATAAACAATCGGTGAAAGATTAGAAACTTTATCAGCTAACTTAATTCGAAATACGCCATCACTATCGGCAAAATATAAAGTTTGATTAATTTTTATATAAGTCCCAGATAACAAAGAAGAAGAAACTTTATTACCAGATTGATCAATTAAAGTAATATTCCATCCCATACAACTAGACTCATAATTTGTATCAATAATAGAATCTCTATTTTCCGTTTGATCGTAAGTAACTCTTGTAGAAAGATTAAGTATATTATTGGTTTCATAATAAGCATATTCAGAAAATTGAACATCTTGTTTCAACACCACATTACTAGTTTTATAAAGTGAATATCTCATTAATCCTTGTCGAATTCCTAAAACAGGAACAACACTTCTATCTTCTCCATTACGTAATTCCAAAAGAATACTATTATCTTTAGATTCTCCATCAAAACTAGAATCATTAAAATCAAATAAGAAAACAAACTCTTCCATAACTAATTTTAAGTCATCATGATAATAAACTTGATTCATAATAGCATCATCATAAACATTAGAACTAGTTGTACTTGCCATTTGAATAAAATTTGATAATGGATAAGTTGCTTCCTGATTATTAGCAATCTCCTGCATTTTTTCTTGATAATTTTCTTCAGTAATTTTGTAATAATAATATCCTGGCGTATTATCCCCAACACCATAATCAATCATCGTAATTTCAGTACCAATTGGCAAAACAAAATCAGAAGTCAAAACACGATAATAATCATTTTTATTACCATAAAATTTTTCTAAACTATCACTATTTGTAATTAGAGAATAATAAGCAGTAAATTGACTTTTATTAGTAATATTAACCACAGTTGCACTTGGCATTTCATATTTTTTACCATAAGTAATACTAGCATCATAAAAATCTCCATCTTCATAATTACTAGCATTAATATCTATAGTAATTGTCACCAACTGAACATCATATTCAATTTCATTTATTGGGGTCATAGCTTGCAAAGTAACAACAACTGTACCTAAATCATCATCAAAACTAATATTTTTAGCATGATATAAATAAAACATAAAAGATGGAGCTTGTGAAATATTATCTGTTTTATATAATTTAGTTCCAGTATAATCACCACCATGAATACTCAAAAATTTTGTTGTACCATAACCAGTCCACTCAGAAGTTTCACTTTTCATTGATAATCCCAAAATACTATTTGCCTCCTCTGGAGTTTTAGCAATCTTTGGAACATCATTAGAATCAACCAAAGAAACACCTGAAGAAAGACCTTCACTATTAAATCCTATAATTTCAAACTTTGTATTTCCAGAAGAAAAATCTTTCATTGATAATTCATAGGTTCCTAAAGAAGAGTACTTAGATGCAGTAAGCATAAAGTTATAATTAATTGCATTTAATCCTAACATCCACATATAGTAATTAGTATCCTCTGGTGTTGGATTAATATAAGCAGTTGAAAGTTCAGTATAACTATCATTAATAAAATTAGAATAAAAGCCATTCTTGGTAATATCATGATTTACAGAATGCAAACCTAATACATAACTACCACCAACAATAACATCTCCAGCATCAGCACTACTCCCATATGATAAACTAGAATCATATAATCCATAAGAAATAGAACCGTTTTGATATGAAGAATACATTCCTAAAAAAGTCATTCCTTCAATTTCACCATAAGATGTTGCAGATTCATTTATTGCAATATTTAAATTTTTATTTGCAATTAAATAAATACGATTATCAACATTTTTTTCAACTGTTTTTGATGCATCATGAATTTCTACTTGAGCCAATTCCTCTTTACCATTGATATCTACAACACTTTTTAAATTTTTCAATAAATTAGCATTCTCTTTTAATAACAACGTTGTTCCATTTTTTATTTTTAAAACATCAATTCGATTAAAAGAATACTTAATTTTAGAAAACTCATTAGTACGATCAGTAGTTCCACTAAATTCCATATATGAATGATCTATAATTACTTCATCAGAACGCTGAATAGAAATATTTCTACTAGGGTTTTCTTTTACACCAAGATTAGCAATATAAATATTAGAAGTTCCTTTTGAACTAGAAGCATTACCAGAACCAAAAATACTTCCCGAAAGAATAAACGTATTGCCAGTATCCAAATAACCTAATCCATTAATATCAATATTAATTGCTACCGTAACACAAATAAACGTATAATCATAAATATCGCTACCTTCAGCATTAGCTTCTCCTCCGCCAAATACAGTTCCCCTAATATTAATATCACCCTTTTTTAATGAGGTCTCATCAAGTGCTTTTGCACCAATATTAACATTAGTAGTACCATATACAACAGAAGTATTACAACCACCATAAACATTCTTCCCAATTATGCCACCGGTTACATTAACTGTTGCAAAAGAAGTATCAACATTTTCAACTCCAATTGCACCAGAATTTCCACCACCAAAAAGACTTTCACCAATTTTTGTATTACCACCAACATCACTAGTAGCATTACCAATAACATTAGCTTGATTTCCACCACCATAAACAGCTTTATCAACTATAGTATCTAAAATAACAAGATGAGTATTTCCATAAACATCACCAGAATTTCCACCACCATAAATTGAATCTAAAATATGAGCTGATTGAATAGAAAGAGATGTATTTCCTCTAGTAATAGCATTATTTCCACCACCATAGACATTTTTTAAAATTCCACCTTGAATTTCAACATAAGTTTCTAATACTTCTGCATGATTTCCACCACCATAAAGTGTTGAAACCTCACCATTTGTCATAACAATTTTAGGACTATTAGTAATACCTCCAACATTATTACCACCATAAACATTATCAACAACGCCAGATTTAATAAGAATATTAGAAACATTAACATTACCAGATATATTGCTTCCACCGTAAAGAGACATTATGCTTGAGCCTTGCTGAATAATATTTGTTTCTTTTACAGACGCACTTTCTCCACCACCAAATGTATTGCCTATCTTTCCACCATTCAAAATAACATCACTAAGATCAGTAGCAGTTAATTTACCACCACCGTAAAGAAAATCAATATTACCATTATCAACCACAATATAAGACTTAGTTGTAGTTCCACCTACATTATTACCACCATATAAATTCTTAATGTTACCACCGTTAACATTAATATGCGAATCTATAACATTTCCACTAGAATTACTACCGCCAAATAAAGAAGTAATCACACCATCAGTTACAGAAATAAAAGGAGAATCAACACTAGCATTATTTCCTCCACCAAAAACATTTTCTACCGTTCCACCTGAAATAGCAATAGATACATTTCCATTTGGTTTCCCAGAGGCATCATTTCCACCAAAAACATTTCCTAAATTACCACCAGTTATTAAAACAGAAACATTGCCAGCGACATACGGAGTATAAGTACTATTTCCCTTAGCACCACCATAGATACCACCTTTTACAACTCCATTAGAAACATCAACAGATGTTTTTTTACTAGAAACATTAGTAGTATTACTAGAACTATTTACAGTACCATATGCACTTCCACCAAATACATCGCCACGCACTTCTAAAGTATAATCTTTATGACCAATATTTACAGAAACATTACCAGTTACAAACGTTCCATTATTATTTCCATCTTTACCACCTTTTCCACCACCATAAATATCAGTTATTACAGTTCCACCTAAAGCAAAAATAGAAACATCGCCATAAATTGTACCAGTTTCATTACTTCCACCATAAATACTTCCGTTTATTACACCATTTTTCATCACAATATCAACAGTAGATTGAGTAGAAGTAGACCCAGAACCATTTTTATTACCGCCACCATAAATAGAACCATCTACAGTTCCACCTAAAATGTGAATATCTGTTTTTGTAGAACTAAGCCCACTACTACTTCCAGTAGCTCCATAATTACCTCCACCATAGACACTACCTAAAATATGCGTTGCTCCATCCACAATAATAAAAGAATTATCACAAGAACCAATAGCTGTATATCCGCTACGACCATTTCCTATTCCAAAAACGCTTCCAGCTTCACTTCCAAATAAAGTGTTACCATTTTTAACCAAATTTTCATCACCAATTTGACTGTTACCGCCAACATATATAAATGTACTTCCATGAAGCGCACCATCTGAAGAAGAGCCCTCATAACCATTACTTCCACCAAAAACACTATAATTAATTTTTCCACCAGTAACCTGAATTAAACGATTACCATAAGTATCACTTCTTCCAGCACCTCCAGTAATCATATCGATTTCTCCACCTTTAATAGACATAAAAATATCATTAAGCGAAGACCTGTTAGAAGCAGATAAAGGTCCTCCAATCAAATTATAAATATATCCACCCTCAACAGTTATTGAACGCATAGCATAGTGTGTTCCACCACTTCTACCACCAACATAAATACCAGTGGTATAATCAAATTTTCCAGAACCAAATCGACCACTTTTTACAGTCAATCTAATAGCATGACTAGTAGAAGAAGATGCATTAACATTACCGCCCCAGCTTCCACCAGCACAATAATAAACATCTAAATTATCGTTATTTTTCATAACTTTATCATAATCATTGCCATAAATTGCCTTCATTTCAACATAAACAGTGGAACCACTAGTTGCATTTACCAATGCAGTACTATCATAAAATCCTGATTCAACTATTATTTTATACTTTGTAACATTTCCAGAACTACCTGTTGAACCAGCCCGAGAAGCACCTCCAACTAAAGAAACAAAATTTTGATAATTTCCAGACTTAACAAGGCCGCGTCCTACTTTTACGTTATTCCATGAAGCAAAAAGTGACTGTTGACTTCTACCAAACCAACCACTTCCTGCATAACTAGGATCAGAATTAGCTGCTCTACTACCAGAAGATATTTTTACAAATTCAATTCGTGTATCAGCACCACAAACAACATCAGTACCAGAAATATCCCAATTTACCTGTGACCGATAATCTACATCATCATAAATACTAGTTACCAAAAATGGACGATTTTGACTCTCCCATGAACCAGACATAGAACGATCAAGAACGATTATATTTGTATCTCTTGTCACTAAATAATAATATTCTTGCTGTTTATCTATAATTTCTTCTATACCGTTTTGATTATAATATGAAATCATTTCATAAACAGAACAACTAGAAGAAGAACAAGTCCCAGATTGCAATTCACCACCATCATTATAAGTTCCAACCAAAGAACCACCACGAGGAATCTGCTTTTTTCTGTAAAAGCCAGCCATATTCATTCCCTGATACAACTTATTTTCTTCTTCGTGTGAAACAATTGGCAAAGAATCATTATCTACTACTTGCATACGAGAATGCCGTAATTCATAATATGTTTTCGAAGAATCAAACATTTCCCCTTCGATTCGTTCATAATAAGTACATCCCCCAAAACTTCTACATGTAGTATTAACTTGATTTCCACGATCATCATAACCAGAATAATTCTCCCAAAAAGAAGCACTGCGCTGATAAAAATATCCTGACATATCAAACGGATCATAAGTAATTTTAACAAAATCAATTTTCTTCATGCCAGATGGTAATAAATTTGAAATTGCACTTCCCCAACTTCCAAAAATTGAAAGTTTAGAAACAGTTGATTCAGTAAATGCAATTTCAAAATTTACAACAACATCATTAGGCTGACCATTTGTATAAGTAATAGGTATAATTGCATATCGTTCATAATAATTATTATCATAATAAATTTTAACACGCAAATCCTTTGTAACCCAATTTTCAAACGCATAATTAACAGGCATATCAGCAAAAGGATTATCAATTAAATCAATTTTTATATAATCATCATTTAAATCACTTGTACCATTATTATTAACTGCATAAATTTTATAATAAATAAACTTAGATTGCTGTTCTTCCAATGAAACATTAGCAGATAGTACATTACCATTTTGTAATACCCTAGTACCATCATAAGAAACTTGCGCTTTAACAGTATTTCTTTCATTATAATAATTTTGATTATCACCAGTAGGAATAGAACCATTTTCACTATTTGTATAATTAAATCCATTAAGCTCATTCCAATCTTCTTCTACTTGGTTAACATAAACAGTATCACCAACAACACCAGAATCATGAATAGTAATACTACCGCTAGGAATATATGCCATATTTTGATACATAATCATATCATTTTTTTGCATAATAGTTAGTTCATCAAAATTCCATTCAATTTCATCATTAACAACCCAAGAATCAAAAATTGAAGATTTAGAAACCGAACTATTATCAATATATTGTAAACAATTTTTCTCACTACATTGATAATAAAAATCTTCTCCAACTAAATTATTAAAATATTTTTTATCAGGTAAAATAATTTTGGAAATAACATTATTATCATTAATATTTCCTATTAAAGAATAATTAGACAATGAAATAACTTGATTAACATTAGAATTTTTAATATTGCCAGCTAAAATTCCCAATATAGAATTTTTCTCCATTGAAAATGAAACATCGTGAAAAGAAATATTTTTGAGATTACTAGATTCAACTTGAGAAGCAAGACCACCAGCAATAGATTCTTCAGAAGAATTTATTAAAGAATAATTTTTTAAATTAATATCTGAAATTGTAGAATTCTGTAATTTTATAAATAATCCACTTTCCGTTTTATCACTAACGATTTTAAAATTTGAAATAGTATGGCCTTGACCATTTAAACTCCCCTCAAAAAAAGAAATCATATTAATATTAAAATTACCTAAATCAATGTCATTGACAAGAACATATGATTTTTTTTGATATTCAACATTATCATTTAATAACTGTTGAAAATAGATAAAATCTGAAGCTGTTTTAATCTGATATGGATTCTCTTCTGAACCATTTCCACCAAAAAAATTAGTTGAGACACTTACACCATCCCAAGGAATAACATTATTATTTGAATTAGCAAAAGTATTAGGAGAAGAAAAAAATTGATATAAAAAATAAACAAAAATAGAAAAACAAAGAACAATAATAGAATACATAGCAACTTTTTGTTTAACGCTTAATAAACGATACCACTTCATAAACTTCTTCTCCCCAATATTATAATTAACAATAGTATATCATTAAAAAAGATAGAAAAAAAGTCTGAAATAATTTTAACATAAAATTTAAAAACATTAGTTTCACAACTAATGTTTATCAGGCTGTTGACAAAGTAAATTTTGTTAATAGTCTTTTTATTTTACATAGTTTGTTGTATAATTAATATGTAAGAACGCTTTATATAATCCAAAACTAAAGCACTTGTTCTTACTTTTTTTATGTGTTTTTGATATAATATAAATGGATTATATAAAGAAAGTAAGTGTTGTAAATGATAAGTATAAATAAAAATATTCAAAGTGAAATCTTAATGACTACAATGGAAGAAATTGTTCCACAAGACAGTTTATTCCGTAAGATAGATAAATATATAGATTTCACTTTTATTTATGATGAAGTAAAAGATTTGTATTGTGATAATAATGGTAGACCAAGTATAGACCCAATTGTGCTATTTAAACTAGTTTTTATTCAAACATTAGATGGAATAAAATCAATGAGACAAACTTGTAAGAAAATAAAAGTAGATGCAGAATATAGATGGTTTTTAGGAATACCATTTGGACAAGATACACCTCACTTTTCAACTTTTTCTAAAAACTATGAAAGAAGATTTAAAGATAGTGATGTATTTGAAAATATTTTTATTAATATTGTTAAACAAGCTATTAAGTATAATCTAATTGATGGAACTACATTCTATACAGATTCAACCCATAAAAAAGCTAATGCAAATAAAAATAAATATAATGATGAGATTGTAAAAAATATTAAAGAAAGAAGAAAATGGTTGGAAGAAGAAATAAACGAAGAAAGAATTAAAAATGGAAGAAAACCATTTGAATATAAAGATGAAATAGAAGAAAGACACATTAAAGTTAGTACTACAGATAAAGAAAGTGGATATTATCATAGAGATAATAAAGAAAAAGGATTTATGTATTTAGATCATAGAACTGTAGATGATAAATGTAATATTATAGTGGATTGTTATGTAACTAAAGGAAATGTTCATGATTCAAATCCGTTTATAGAAAGATGTGAATATATTAAAAATACTTTTGATTTTAATATAAAAAAGTATGCAGTTGATTCAGGATATTTAACCTTAGATATAAAAAAGTATTTTATAGAAAATGATATATTTGGAGTGTTTGGATATAGAAGATATGGAAGTAGTGAATCAAGACAAGAAAAAAGAAAATATGAATATATAAAAGAATTAGATGTATATTATGAAAAAGAAACAGGAGAAATTTTAGAATATAATGGTTTAATTGATAAAGTGGGATACAAAAAGTATCAAAATATTGATAAGAAAAAGATAGTTAGAAGACATATACATGAAGAATGGAATGAAATATTTAATAATAATAGATTATCAGAAGAAGGCAAAAAATTATATCAACAAAGAAAAGAACATGTAGAAAGAAGTTTTGCAGATTCAAAACAAAATCATGGATATAGATATGCTATGTATAAAGGAGTTAAAAAAAATCAACATTACACATGGCTTATTTGTGCTGCCCAAAATATGAAAAATATAGCAATAAAGAAAGAAAAAGTTAATGGAAAGTCATTAACAAAATCAACTTATTTAACCAAAATTATAAATTTTATAGAAAATATCATAAATATTCAAAAATTATTTCAAAAAATTTACGTATAAGAAACCCCTAGAAAAAAATCTAGGGGTTTGTCAACAGTCTGAAAAACATTAGTTTCACAACTAATGTTTATTTTTTTTATAAATTTTTTTCAATTTCTTCAATAATTATTTTCTACAACAATCATTTTTACTACTTATTTATTGGACAAATAATTGTTTTTCCACCCATATAAGGTTGTAATGCTTTAGGAATTTTAACACTTCCGTCCTTTTGATAATTATTTTCAATTAAAGCAATTAATCCACGCGGAGTAGCAACAACAGTATTATTTAAAGTATGTAAGAAGTAAGTACCTTTCTCACCTTTTTTACGGATTCCCAAACGTCTAGCTTGTGCATCTCCTAAATTAGAACAGCTTCCAACTTCAAAATACTTCTTTTGTCTAGGACTCCATGCTTCGATATCGCAAGATTTTACTTTTAAATCAGCAAGATCACCACTACAACACTCAAGTTGTCTAACAGGAACATCTAAATTTCTAAAGAAATCAACTGTTAATTTCCACATTTTTTCATACCAATCCATAGATTCTTCTGGTTCACAAATAACAATCATTTCTTGCTTTTCAAATTGATGAACACGATAAAGTCCTCTTTCTTCCAATCCATGAGAACCGCCTTCCTTACGAAAACAAGGAGAATAACTTGTCATATGAATAGGTAATTCACTATCTTTAATAATTTGATCTTTAAATTTACCAATCATAGAATGTTCACTAGTTCCTATTAAATATAAATCTTCTCCTTCAATTTTATACATCATAGCTGCCATTTCTGGGAAAGACATTACACCTGTAACAACATCACTATGAATCATAAATGGTGGAATAGCATAAGTAAAACCAGCATCAATCATAAAATCTCTAGCGTAAGCAAGAACAGCTTCATGAAGTCTTGCAATATCACCAAGTAAATAATAAAAACCTTGTCCACTAGTTCTACCGGCAGCATCTTTATCCATTCCATGTAATCTTTCAATAATATCAGCATGATATGGTATTTCATAATCAAAAACTACAGGATCTCCAAATCTTTGAACCTCAACATTTTCGCTATCATCTTTACCAATTGGAACAGAAGCATCCATAATTTGTGGAATTACCATCATACGATCTTTTATTTCTCGAGAAAGACTTTCTTGATCAGCTTCTAACTCTTTAATTTCATCAGCCATAGCGGCAATTTTTGCTTTAATAGAATCAGCTTCACCTTTCTTGCCATCTTTCATTAACTTTCCAATTTCGCCACTCATACGATTTTTATCAGCTTTTAATCCATCAACTTTTACTTGTACTTCACGTACTTTCTTATCCATTTCATAAACTTCATCAACTAATTGAAGTTTCTCATCTTGAAACTTTTTCTTAATATTTTCTTTTACTAAATCCCTATTTTCTCTAATTAATTTAATATCTATCATATCTATACCTCTTTTCTAAATAATTTATTATAACCATTTTCATATAATACTTTATTAATTTCTTCTTGCGACATAACATCACCTAACAATTTTTGAATATCACTAGAAACACTAAAATACTGAAATAACTGAATATCATCCTTTCCATCAAATAAAATAGAATCAAATTTCATATCATCAGTAGATACCCCAATTGCATCAATTCCTAACAGCTCTTTAACATGTAAAATATGTCGTACATATTCTTTTTTTAGAGTGTTTAAATCAGCACTAGAAAAGACAAACGGACCATAAGAAACCAAACCAATAACAGGATTAAGTTCTTTCAAAGATAATATCTGTTGATCAGTTAAATTTCTAGGATGACAATATAAATCATAACAATTAAAATGACTTACAATAACCCTCACATCTTTCCCTTTTTGCTTTTCCCTTTTCAACAAACAAACAGTATCTTGAAAAGTATTAGAATTCATATGAGATAAATCGATGCTAATTCCTAAATCTATTGCCTTTCTTAAAAACTCACATCCTTCTTCAGTAAGACCAGAGTCACTACGATTACCAGATCCATAACGATTCTTATTATTCCAAACAAGTAAAATGTTACGAAGTCCTAACTGATAAAGTTTTTCAAGTTCATAGACATCACTAATATAATCACATCCCTCAATACTATAAACTACATCTAAATTAGGAAAATACTTTTTAAATAACTCTGTAGCAATTCTAAATCTTTCCACTACATCAATTGGTTCATATAATTCATGCATTTCTTGTTTCATTTCATCTTCGCTCATAAAATAAAGATTAGCAATAACACCACGAATACCATTGTCCTTATAATACTTCTGAATCTCTCTAATATAACTAAAATCAGCTTTTTTATAACAGTAGTATAAAATTGACAACAAATCAAAATGCAAATCAATCATATAATCAACTCCTAAAACAAAAAAAGAACAGTACAAGGAGTGCAAAAGCACGGTACCATCCTTTTTTTTACTCAAAGTGTAACGGACTTCTCCGGAAATAATCATCTATAGAGTAGATAAATAAGACTTTAATATCGTTTTCACCAACCACGAATTCTCTAAAATTAAAGTTTCTTATTATTAGTTCTAATCATCGATTTGTTATTAGTATATTACTTTTTAAAAAATTTATCAACTATTTTAACAAAATTAAACTTTCATAAGTACTTTTTCTAAACGAATTGCTTCATCTTTATACTTATTAATAAAATAGTTTCTTTTATCAAGCTCAAGTTTATTTAATCGTTCCAAACTTAAATGATCCATAATATCAGCATATTTTACTTTCAAGGCATCAACATTTCCAATCTCAATAATATCAGTAATCCAATCATGATAACTCTGATTTTTAGTTTTGTCTTTAGTTACAATTCTAACAATCTCCACTATATGATCAGAAAATCCCAATTTTTTTAAATCTTCCAATGTAAAACCCTCAATATCTTCAACAACATCATGAAGTAATCCAGCAATTTTAGTATTAGGAGAATCTAAAAAATTACTAACCGCAATTAAATGATCAATATATGGAACACCAGCTTTATCAGTTTTATCCCTAAATAGATACGAAACTAATTGAAGAGCCCGACTATAATCATCTTTTATATTTTTAAAATCTAAAACTTCTTTACTTAGCATAAACACCTCTTATCTAAATTGACTCACTTTAGCACAAACAACAACATCACTTTAGTATCTACATATATCGCTTTTTATCTTCATCAACACAATGAGAATCAACAATAATAATATTATCCTATCATTATTAAGTTTATCACGTAACATTACAAAAAAAAAGACCTATTTGGCCTCAATAATCAATTTAATAGCAGTTCTTTCTTCACCATCAATGATTATATCTTGAAAAGTAGGAATGCATACCAAATTTTTTCCACTCGGAGCCACAAATCCTCTTGCAATTGCAACTGCTTTTATTGCCTGATTTAATGCACCAGCGCCAACAGCCTGAATTTCAACAGATCCCTTTTCTCTAAAAACATTAGCAAGTGCCCCAGCAACGCTATTTGAATTAGATTTACTACTTACTTTAAGTATTTCCATATATATTAATTCCTCTCTTTCTATATTAAACAATATGATAAAAATTAATATATATTCCAACTTTCTTTAAAATTTAAAATAAATTGTATTCTTATAAAATAATAACTAATTTTTAATATACTTTTCTAATATACTTGTTATTTTTTCGTAACCACTATCAGAAATATGTAAACCATCAACTGAATATTTTGACATTAAGTTTCCATTTTTATCTACCAAATTACTATATATATCAATGTAAGTAATATCTTCTTCTTCACAAAGAGTTTCCAATTTGTCGTTTAATTTTCTAATAGTTTCACCACTTATACCATCAATATCAATAACTGGATAAATTGATTCTAAATAGATCATAGAATATGGACGACTATCCTTAATTTTTTCTACAATCGTTTTTATATTATCAACAATCTTATCATCACTAACTCCATTTTTAATATCATTAATACCAATTAAAAGAAAAATCTTTGAAGGATTATATTTATAAATTAAATCATTAAAATTTTTTATAATATAATCAGTATCATAATCCTTACCACTACTATTGACAACATGCATATTATTAAAATATTTTTCTAAATCATACTCCATAGTAATTTGATCTCCAACAAATACATAATTATCATCTATAACTTTATCTTTTTGATTAACTAAATTCTCTTTAACCTCTACTTTACTATGATCAAAATTAGAAAAATGATAAATTGTAAATATCAAAAAACAAACACAAACAACTACTAAAATTAATAACAAATAACTACATAATCTTAATCTAGCATTTAAATCTATACTTTCCTTAAATTCAGCATTAGCTTTATTAATTTCAACAACGTCAAGTATTTCTGTCTTCTCCTCGATTTTCTTCTTTTTCTTTATACCATCAACAAAACTAATATCTAAATTTCTAGTAGAATCTAAATCTTCCAAACACTCAACTTCCAAATTACTTTTACTATTACCTTTTTTCTTACCTGATGAATTTGAATTTTGTCTTTCATATCTATTATATTTAGATTTATTATTATTTTTTTTATTATCAGCCATATTATCACTCACAATCTTAATTCATTATATCATAAAAAAAGAAAAATAAAGATAAATATCTTTATATTTCCCCTGAAAAAACATTTAATAATGAATTTAATAATAAATCTATATAACTAAGCTTATAAACATTCTTTTCAACAGTTAAATTAAAAGAAGAAACAAATTTACCATTTTCTAATACATTGATTTTACCAACAATATCTCCAACTTTAACTGGTAAATTAATATCATTAAGTTTAACATCAAAATTATACTTATGTTTTAAGCCATCAGCTATTTCAACAACTTTTAAATCATCTTTAAGTACAATATTGATATTAGGTATACTAGCCTTATCTAATTTTATTTCTTTAATTATACTACCTTTTTCCTTTAAAAAATTAACTTTAGTATTATTAAAACCATAATCCAATAAATTCATTGCTTCAACATTACGAGCTTGTGCACTTTCAACACCTAAAACTACTCCAATAAGACGAACACCATTTCTTTTAGCAGTTGCTGCCAAACAATATTTTGCAGCATCCGTATGACCAGTTTTTAACCCATCAGCCCCATCATAAAAACGTACTAATTTATTTGTATTAACAAGCCAAAATTTATTTTCAGTATTTTCCCTTAAATAATCCTCATACATTGAAGAAAATCTTAATATTTCAGGATGATTAACAACAAGATCACGAGCAATAATTGCCATATCATATGCACTAGAATAATGACCTTCTTCATCTAAACCAGTACAATTTTTAAAATGTGTATTTTTTAAACCTAATTCTTTTACTTTATCATTCATCATCTTAACAAATTTTTCTTCACTTCCACCAATAACTTCAGCCATTTGAACAGTAGCATCATTTCCACTAGCCATAGAAATGCCTTTCATCAAATCTTCAATCGTAATCTTCTCACCTTGCTGAATATAAATTTGAGAACCTCCCATGTCTTCTGCATTTTTACTAACAGTAACAACATCATCCCACTTAATAGAACCATTTTCTATATGCTCCAAAATAATTATTTGAGCTACCATTTTTGTCATTGACGCAACAGATACTTGCTTATCTTTATTTTTCTCATAAATAATTTTGCCACTATTTGCCTCAATTAATATTCCACTAACAGAACCTGGAATAATATCTGACTCCTCAGCTAAAACACTGAAAGGACAAAATATCAAAGAAATAAATAAAATTAAAATTAAAATTTTTCTCATATTAGCCTCCTATCATTTTTTATGTAAAGTAAAATAAAATTATACATAAACTAAAAACTTACAACTATTATTAATTAGGTGATAATATGACAATAATGAAAAATGATAATTACAAAATTAAAAAGAAATCATTAATAATCTTTGCAATATCTCTATTTTTAATAATAATAAGTATTCTCTACAGCCTTAATATAGTAACAAACAACGAAAATAAAATAACAGAAAACAAAATATTTAATAAACTAGATTATTATATTAAAAAAAACGATTTAAGATATACACAATATAAAAAAAATAATCCAAAATTAACAATAGAACAAATAGTAACACATGTAAATATAGGATTAGATAATGATTACTATACAAATACAAGACACACCAAAAACTTAAATACACAATATATTTTAGTAAATAAATACAACTTTTTAACAGAAAAATATATTCCAAAAAATTTAGAAAAAATAAATAGCCAATATTCTTTAGGAAACATGTATTTAGTTGATTATGCAAAAGAAGCATTTGAAAAAATGGCTCAACAAGCAAAAAAAGAAAATTTATCAATAATAGCCATGTCAACATATAGAAGTTATAAATATCAAGTAAATCTATATAATACATATGCTAAAAAAGATGGAAAAGAAATAGCTGATACTTATTCAGCAAGGCCAGGATTTTCAGAGCATCAAACAGGTCTTGCAGTAGATATTTACAATGGAAAAGAACCATATACTAATTTTGAAGTAACAGAAGAATTTAAATGGATGGAAAAAAATGCTTATAAATATGGATATATTTTAAGGTTTCCCAAAAACAAAACAAAAGAAACTGGATATAACTATGAATCATGGCACTACCGCTATGTTGGTGAAGAAATAGCAAAATATATCTATGATAAAAAAATATCATATGAAGAATATTATGCTCAAAATTTGGAAAAAAAAGATTGAATAATTTAACATAAAGCATAATTCTAAAACATAGAAAAATACTCAATTAAATTTCAATCTTTTTAATCATATTTCTTTTTAAAAAATTTAAATAAATACCAAAAAAATGTATA
>CALVIF010000024.1 GCA_944329395.1 uncultured Bacilli bacterium
CATTTTTATTAAACATTTCTAATATTAATTCTTTATCTTCAGAATCTAATTTGTTACTAAACACAAATGTTCTTATAGTTCCAAATGAATCATATTTTCCCTCAGATATATATATTTCTTTAAGTTTCTCTATATAACTAATAAATGTTTCCATTGAAGAAGTTGATAAATCTAAATTAATCCATTGGCCCATTGCAAGTTTATTTAATGGTAAGTTATTATAATTCTCCCATGAATCAGTTTTAGATTTCTTTTGAACGATAAATTGTCCACTTATACATTTTGTTTTGTCTTTTGAGTTATCAACTAATTTCGGTACAAATAAATATCTAAAACTATCATTAACTTTTAAAACTACTGCGTTACAGTAAGCTACGTCTCTACTAACCGACTCAATGTAAATATCTACAATTTGAATACTATACACCTCTACTTCAAAAAAATAAGCAGTATCCATCTTAAAAAAGAACGATACTGCTATTCTTAACTATATTATACAGCAAAATTTGATAATTTTTAACATTCGAAGTGAAATATATTAAAAATTCTTTATTTTATACCTTTATTTAGTTTAAAAACTTAATTTTAGTATAATTTATCAACAAATTTATTTCATTTAAATATAGCCGTCTAAATACCCAATTAAATTATGTAATGGTAACTGAACTCCGCTCCCCCTGCATTAACGTGATTAGATATTAATATTATGTCTGAATTATTTCCATAGGCATTTAAAATTCTATCTATTCTTTCTTCTCTATCTAATGTTTCATCTGAATCTCTGACTATTGTTGCTGGTATACCTAATTCTTGAAGTCTTTTATAAATATATTTTGCCGCTTTTAAATTTAAGTCTTTTTCTAATAGATTGTTTGCTAGTGCTCCTGGATCATTTCCACCATGCCCGGCATCAATAACCACTTTTTTTGGGGCTCTGTCATACATATTTATCACCTATACTATATTATGATAAAGAGTTTTTTTGGTTCTTTATATTTTTTTAATTTTTTCGTAAATTTTTAGACTAAATGCAGGTTTAGAAAGGAAACATTAGATTACTAGACTTATTTCAGTATTAAAATATAAAAACGGAAATAAGTCTTTTAATTTTAAGAAATATTAGAAAAAAATTGCATGCCAAAATTACGGAAGTTATTTCCGTTTTTTAAATTTATTGCAGTTTTTTTGTTTCTTTGCCTATAAATTGTTTTAGTTAACTAAAACAATTTATTAAATAATTCTTTATCAAATACATTAATAAAAGCTTCTTTCGATGTATAACTATCTAATGATTTTAATGGTCTATTTAAAAGTGTTTGATTAATATTTATTATGTCTTGCTTTTTATATGTATCTATTGTTTTACCTTTTGGAAAGAATAATCTTAACTGTCTATTCATATTTTCTACATTAGGTTTTTGATTAGATACATAGGAATCACAAAAGAATAATTTACACCTTTCTTCCCCAGTTATTTTTGAAAAACAAATACCCTCAATATCAGTAAAGTTAGGATCTCTATCAGTTAATATAAATGGTATTAATTCAATAAAAGCATTTGTTCCAATTCTTTCTTCTAATTCATCAAAAAAATTGACAACTTTTTTTTGATTAGGATTTTCTATTAAATCAAGTAAAACAAATTGCAAATCTGGTAAAATAAATGATAAAATATTATTGTTATCTGTCTTAATTGTTCCAAGAAAATCTAGTTGTCAGACATAGATTCCTGGATGCTTGTGTATATAGGCAAGATAATCAATATAAGTATGACCTGTTCTGTCAATAGTTTTATTTTCAGAATACTCATACTTTTTATTATGTTTTCTTTTCTTATAAGTAACAGCATAGGGTAAATCGATTCTTTTTGTTGTTAAATAACCTTTATTTACATATCTATAAAGCGTAGTAACAGATTTATTGATTATGTCTTTGTTTTCTATAGTTATTTGATAAATAGATTTTTTATTATAAATACCATCTTTAACAATTTTATCTAGTTTCTGGAATTCTTTAGAATCAATATCAATACCTTTTCTGGAATTAACTAATTTAATATCTGCTTTGTTTTGCGCTTTTTGAGCGTCATATTTGTATTTAGTAAAATAACACTGATGATTATATTTTTTATTACAACCAGTACAAACATAAGGCCATCTACTTACTCGTTTACAATTTGTGATGTTTTTTCCAATAGTAATTGATTCTCTATTTCGTTTTACTTCTTTAGATATACTTGTTGGATCAAATCCTAAAGTCTCAGCAATATCTTTTAATTTATAATTATGAGATATACCATTTGAAATAACTTTTCTTTGTTCAAAAGTTAAGTGTTTCCATCCATTCATTTTTTCTCCTCCTATCTTTGGCAAAGAAACACTTATATTATACTACTATCAGACTTATTTCAGTTTTTCATCATAAAACGGAATTTCAAATGAAATTTTGCCTTTTTTTATTTTTTTTTATAAATATGCTTGCATTATTTATATATATATGTTAATATTTTATTATCTTAGATACATAATATAATCGACAGGCGTGTTTATGCGTATCGTGTTGCATTGCTGGGTTGGTTGGTCGATAGCTATTGAATTAGCGAAAGCCGTTGGAAAAGTTAGTTGAGTGATGAGCTTTGGCTATAATCCTATTACTATCTAAGTGTACGCGCGTAGTGAGAGATGCAACTCACTGTTAATAGGGTGCTACGTCTAGGTACTGACATTTACTTAGATTTTGTAATTATGTTTGTTATGTTTCTCGGACACTTAGTTGATGTCGAGAAACGGTCGAGATGAATTGATTACATTGTAGTTTTTCCGTTTAAAACTTGAAAACATGATTTTGTCAGGATCATGTTTTTTTGTGTTAATTTAATATAAATAAAACCACACTTTTAGGTGTGGCTTTATTGTTGTTATAATTTAACTTTTATTTTTCTTTCTTTTTTATTTCTAATAATTGTTATTTCAATAGTATCCCCTGCTTGATGCTGATAAAGTTCATATCTTAAATATGCTGTATCTTTTGTTGGATTATTATCTATGGCAATAATAATATCGCCTTTTTGTAGTCCTGCATTTTTAGCACTACTTTTATCGCTTACATCTAAAACAACAACCCCTTCTTTAATTTCTTTATCTATTTCTATATCATACTCATAAGAGGCTGATGTTACATTGATCATACTAATTCCTAAAACTGGCCAAGATATCTTTTTTCCACTTTCTAATGTTTTAGCATGACTCATAGCATATTCAATTGGAATAGCAAATCCCATTCCTTCAATTTTATCATCAACAAGTTTTAATGAACATATACCAATTACTTCTCCATTAACATTTAGTAATGGTCCTCCACTATTACCTGGATTAATTGAAGCATCAATTTGTAATACTCGCATTATCCAATCATTATTTGAACTTGTTATAGCTACAGATATCATTCTATCTTTTCCAGATAATATTCCTGAGGTAACACTACCACGATAATCATAACCCATAGGAGATCCTACAGTAAAAATTGTGTCTCCTAAGTTCATATCTTCACTACTTCCAGTAGTTGATACTAAAGTTACATATTTTTTGTCTATTTTTAATACAGCTAAATCTAAGTATTGATCAGATCCTAGTATTGTTGCGGTTGTTTCTTCTTCGCTTGTCATTATTATTTTTACTTCATCAAAATCCTCAATTACATGATGATTTGTCATAATATAACCGTTTTTATCATCTGTTTTATATACAAAACCAGTTCCAGTAGATATTAACTCTCCTTTGGCATAAGCTTCAACTACAACGACTGCATCATATATTTTTTCAACAGAGGCACTTAGAGATGTTTTTTCATATACATATGTACCATTTTTAGTTATTACTGTGGAACTATTTTTTAAAACTTCATTCAAAAGAGGTGTCCATTTTAATAGTGACAATGTAATTAGACTACCCATTACAAAAGAGAAAACAATAATACCAATTTGTTTTAAATCTGTTTTTGTACTTTTATTCATCTACTTGTTTCCTTTCTATTTTTGCTAAATCAGTCCAATTCATTGGAAAGCCCATTCTATTTAATACCTTTTCAATTTTAATTGTTGTTAAATTATAATTTAATGTTTGGACAATATTTTCTAATTCAAAAGTCATATCTTTAAATTCTGTTTGAGATAGCATTTGTTTCATAATTATTATTAGTGCAAACAAATCATTTTTTCCATATTTATATCCATTATCATCTCGAGGAATGGAAAGTAGTTTATGATAGATTGTATCATCTATTGTTTTTTGTGTTCTATTTTCGTATAAAATATCCTCATGAGCGCAGAGATTTCTATAATTAGCTAGTAGTGGCAAATAGTCTATAAATTCATCAGTATCAATTCCATAAATATTACTAATATCTTTTTGATCTTCCATTTTTAAAATAGATATCATTTCACTTACTATGCCAAATGATAGTACTTTAACTAAAATCCATAAAGGAATATATCCATAATTTGAGGCGTAATGTAATGTAGCAGTATGCTGTGAACCATTTACTCTTATTTGACGTTTCATCTTTTTTAATAAATCGTTAACTTGTCTTTGTTTATCTGGAATTTGAGTAAAGTTTTTAGCTTTTAGATAATCTTTTTCACGATAACCATATTTTTTAGATAATTGATATGAGGTTATAGATTTTAAGTTGTTTTCAATTACTAATAAATATTTAAATATAACATTTCTAAATGAGCGATCAAATAAAAATAAACTATATATTTCTTCAAATCTTGTTCCTTTTATAAATTGTTTTTCTTGAGCTGATTTAAAAAACAAGTGTCTATATCCATTAATAAAAAAATAATTTTCTCGCAAAAGTATTTCCTTAGTATACTTTTCATCATCAATAATTAGTCCCTTATTCTTAAATATTTCTATTTGTTCATCAAGTGTTTTAAAATTCTTTTCTATCATCTTCTCACCTTGCATTAATTATACCATATTATTTTATTAAAAGTATGTAAAAATATTGAAAACTTTATGCTAATTTATGATATAATTTAAGTAATTTAATTAGTTAATATATTCATATAATTATATAGGGGGTGCAATTTATGCCAGCTACAGTTGTACATGCTTATTTTGCAAATGATGTATATGATATACTACCAAAAGAAATTAAAGATAAGGTTAATCCTTCAAGATTAAAAATGTTTGGTCAAAGTATGGATTCATTAAAATTTTATAATTTATTTAGTTTTTTTCCTGGAAAAAAAATTAGACAATTTTCTAGGGATTTTCATACAAGTAAAAGCCGAGATTTTTTTATTACATTAATAAAATATATTAAAGAAAATAATTTAGAAAATGATAGTGATGTTTGTTCTTTTTTAATAGGACTAATATGTCATTATGAACTTGACTCAATAGTTCATCCCTATGTCTATTATAAAACTGGTTGTTTTAAAAAGAATGATAAAATAACATATAAATACAATAATGTTCATGCTTTTATGGAAGCATTTTTAGATAATGATATGATTAGAAGAAGAGAAGATATTAATCCATATAAATTTATGCATGGTAAATTTTGCTTTGAAAATAGTAAATTTTCATCAGAATTAAATAATGTAATTGATTATACTTTTGAAAATGTTTTTGATATTAAAGATATGAGTAAAATATATTATAAATCATTATGGCAAATGCGAGTATCTTTAGATTTATTTAGAAGGGATCCTTATGGATTTAAGAAATTTTTTTATAAGCTTTTGGATACTTTTACACCACGTAGTATGTTTAGATTTGAAGCGATTAGTTACAACTATCCTTTAATAGATAAGCATAATTATTTGAATGAAGATCATAGGATATGGAGAAATCCTTGTATATATAAAGAAACTAGTAGAGAGAGCTTTTTAGATTTATATTTAAAAGCATTAAAATCTACTAAAGTATTAGTTTGTGCTAGTTTTGATTATTTAAATGGAAAAGATATTGAGTTGGATAAAATATTTACAAATAAAAGTTATGTAACTGGTTTAGATTGTGATGATAAAAAGGAACTTAGATTTTTTGAGTTTTAAGATATAAAAATTGCGTCTTTAGTGGACGTATTTTTTTATTTATATAATATTTTTGTATAATTTTTTATATTATTATCATACTAATTTTAGGTGATAATATGTTTTATAAATATGAAATTAGAAATAATGGTTTAGAAGATATTTTATACTTATATTTAACAATGACATATGAATTTTCTAAAGAGTTGAGTTTAAAGTCTAGTGATAAAGAAATTACAAGAAGAACAAAAAATTTTATAAAAAATAATGGGATTGATTATAATGGTAATAAAGTTTACCTAGTAATTGATGGAATTGTTGTTAGAAGTTTGGATATTAGAAGTAATAAAGAAGAAATAGAGGTATTAAATGATAAATTTTATTATTCTAATAAACAGTATTTCGTTACAATTAAAGATAATGATGCTTTAATTGAAATGACTTTAAAAGACTATTTGTTAGGATGTTTAGCTTCAGTTTATATTCCAGGGCTGCAACTTGAAACATTAAAAGCAATATGTATTTTATATCGATCTTTTGCTTTTAAAGAGATGAGTGAAAAAAGAACAATTTTAAGTTGTAACGAATTTTGTTCTTATAAACCAATATCTTATTATAAACTTTTGTGGATTAATAACTATGATGAAATTTATAGACAAATTTGTTTAGCAATTGATGAGACTGATTGTGTTTTTACAAGTTATAATCAATATTATACTATTCCTTTTATACATTATTCTAATGATGGGAAAACTATTACTTCTTCTAATTATGAATATTTATCAAGTGTTTCTAGTTTATGGGATTTATATTCTCCATATTATATTAATGTTAAAAGTTTTAATTATGATCAGCTTAGTAAATTATTACATACAAATATTAATGAAAATAGTGAATTTAAAATAATTGATATTGATGATAACGGTTTTATTAAAAAATTACAAGTTGATAATTCTATTTTTATTGGGGATGACTTAATAAAAATATTGGGTTTAAAATCTAGACTTCTAAATATAATTATTAATAATGATCATGTTAAATTTATTAATAAAGGCTGGGGATATTTTATGGGACTTAGTATATTTGGAGCTAATGAAATAGCTAAAAATGGATGTGATTATATAGGAATAATAAAATATTACTTTCCTAAAATAACTATAAATAAATATATAAAAGAGCTTTCATGAGAAAGCTCTATTTTTTCATTTCTACTAAATCTTTTAGCGCCTTATCAGCGGCTGTCATTAATTCAATAGTTGTATCTAAATATTTAGTGTAGTTTTCAACTGTCGAAACAAACTCTTCTAAATCTGGTGCTTCTTTTCCTTCAATTAACGAAACAATGACTTTACAGCAATTTTTCATTTCTTGTGATGCTGATAGTATTTGTTCATAACTCATTTCATTAATCATTAGTGTTATCCTCCATTAAGTTTTGTCTTTCTATTTGTTGTTTGGCTGCGGTAACTTTAGTTGAGAATAGACTAGCATTATCAATAACAATTTGTTTATATGATTCAATGTTTTCTATTGCTGATAAATTATCTGGATCTATAATAGCTAACTTAAGCTCTGATATATATTCAAATATTTTATTTACAGCATCAACATACTGATTATATTCTGACATAGGCACCTCCTAAATTAACAATATTTTGGAACCATTTTTTAAATCTGTTTCTCTTACTGTTTTATTTACATCATAAATTTGACCATTTTCTTTGTTATAAAAGTTTGAATCTTCTTTAATTATGTAACTATTATCAGTTAGTTCTCTTAGTCCATCTTCTATTAGTTTTTTTACTGTTCCTATTTTTTTATTAATAGGAATATATATATCATAGCTTTTCTCTATTAATGGAACGTATAAACCTATCAATATTTTATTGTTCATAAATAATCACCCTATTCATTTGATAATAGTTTTATAACATAGGCTTTGCCTTTTGTAATTATATAACCAAAGTTTGGTTCTAATTCTTGACGTAATATTCTTGAGTTTGTTGTTATTTTAAATGTAAATTGGTTAGAGATTCCGTTACCTATCCATACTCCTTCAGAAAGGTCACAGTTATTTTTGAACCAAGCATCGTAGCTAATATTTTTAATATTATCAATAACATCGACAATAATTATCTTTAGCTTTTCTTCTTTTATTTTTTTGTCTATAAAATTTGTAAACTCTGTTTTTTTAGTAATGTCTAATCTTGATAGTAAGTTGTTAATTCCAACAATTACTGAGATAGTTGTATTATTTGAAGATATGTTTAATAGTTTTTCAATACCAGTAGTACAGCTACCAGAATCATAAACTACATTTTCAGGAATATCATCACCTAATACATCAGATGCATCAAGAACTATACAATCTGCAGATGATATTTTTGTTATCATTTTTATTATTCCCATTACAAATTGACCAGTTATTGAAATATCTTCTCCAGTAACGTTGATAATACCCTTTTTTAAACTCATTGTAGCAATTTCTAATGTTTCTTTTGTAATACCAACTGGAATTCTTGTTATACCTCTTAGTGCAGATGAGACATCTTCTATTGTTACAACTGATGGTAATATTGGTACTTTCTTAGCTTTATAATTACAGATTTCATTTAATTTCAGACAAATTACTTTTATGTAGTCAGATAATCTATCTTCTTTAAACGGTAGTGCTGTTTGAAACTCGTAGATACCATCTAAACCAATTAATCCACGACCAAAATTTTTTGATGGTTCTTTTTTTCTTACTCCTGGAATAACACTTGCGTAATCACTAGGATCATTAAATTGTAAAACTATATTTTGAGCAAAGTTTTGTCGTAGGCGATAACGCATCGTGTTTGGACCATTAGTACTTACGATAAAGCTTATTCCATATTTTGGACATTCTCTTGAAAGCTGACCTATCAATTCTTCATAATCAGGATATATTTCCATGAATCCTTCAATATTGTTGATTATAATTACTATTAGTGGAATTTGCTTGCCTCCATGATTGATATAAAAATCATATGAACCATTATAATCTAAAAATAGTTTTTTTCTTTCTTCAGCCATTTGAGTAATCATTTTTAATAAATTACCTATTTTTTCACTTTCACTTGATAGTAATACTTCTCCTACGTGTGGCGCATTTCTAAACATTCCTAATGTTTCAGCACCAAAATCTAAAATATAAAAATTAATTTCATTTGAATCATGAGTCGTAATAGCTGAATAAACAATAGATGTAAGCATAAGTTCTTTACCACTACCTGCTGCTCCAAATACAATTGCATTACCACCATTTGATATTGGCATAGTTAAAATATTTTGTCTTTGATTATCTGGATCATCATATTCTCCAATTATAGGATTGATAACATTTTTTTGTGGTTTCCATCCATACTTTTCTTTTAATTCTTCTGTATAAATTACATTTGGAATTCTATCTAACCACAATTTATCAATAACTACATTTTCTGATTTTGCTTCACTTATAATATATTTTATAATACTAGTAATTTCTTCTCCTTTTGAGATTACTTGAACTTCATTTTGTTTATTATCAAGATTTTTTATAATGTTTCCTGTATTATCAACTATATTAATACTTTGATCAACTTTCTTTTTTCTTTTTTCAGTTGGATAATATTGTGCTCCAGCCCATGCGGCTTGTCCTTGAGCAAATAATTCGTTGTAACCAACTTGTAAATAGAAGCGACCAGCTTGCTTTAATGAAGCAGCATCAGGACATTTTATCATATCCATACTGTCTGATTTGTCTTGTACTTTTAAACATACTCTAAATTTTGAGTTAGACCAAATTTGATCATTAACTACTCCAGCTGGTTTTTGTGTTGCAAGTATTAAGTGAACACCTAAAGAACGACCAATACGAGCAGTTGAGATTAATTGATCCATAAATTCTGGACGTTGATCTTTTAACTCGGCAAACTCATCAGAAATTATAAATAAATGTGAAATAGGTTTTTCTACTAATCCTTTTCTAAATAAACTTTGATATTTATAAATATCAATAGTACTTTCATTTAACTTATCACGGGCTATATTAAATAGTCTTTGACGTTTTCGTAATTCACTTTGTATAGATGCCAAGGAACGATTCATTTCTACAGTGTCTAAGTTTGTTATTGTTCCAGCTAAATGCGGCAATTTCATTCCTGTTTCTTTATTTTCAAAAGCCCCAGTTAATCCTCCACCTTTATAATCAATCAAGACAAAGGAAACTTCATAAGGATGATAGTTTAATGCCATTGACAAAATATATGAAATTATAAACTCTGATTTACCAGAACCAGTCATTCCGGCTATTAGTCCATGTGGCCCATGGGCTTTTTCATGTAAATCTAGTTTAAATAATTCTCTTGATTTATCAAATCCTATTGGGGCAGATAAACTTTTAGTTGGATCATTATTTTTCCATCTATTTAAAATATTTAATTGTTCAACCATACCAACATTATACATTTCAAGGAATGTAACACTATTTGGTAAGCTTTGATGTTCTTTTTCAATATCAATTGGAATATTAGCAAGAAATTTACAGCATTCATACATATTTAATGATGGATCAACATCAGCTACAAATTCTTTTTGTTTATTGGAAACAAGTTCGTTTTCAAATACACCGGATTTTTTATCACCAATACTTATGAAAGTTTTACATTCATTTGGAATGTTAACTAATCTTGGACTAATTACAATTAAACTAAAACCAACATTTATTTGCAATTCTGCAACATCTTTTACAATTTCTATATCTCTTAAAGCTTTATAATCATCTGTTATTAATATGTAGTATGGCTTATATCTTCTATAATCTGCTTCATTTAACTCTCTATTTCCATTTACATCTTTATACTTTCTAGCTTGAAGTTCTTGCTCTAATGCTAATGATATTTCTTTTGCTTCATCTAAAGTTGTAGCAAAATATCTTACTGTTTTTGAATTATTCCAACAGTGTGGTGCAATTTTTAAATATTCCCATGTTGAACTATTTTTTTCGTTTGTTAAAATAACAATTTTTAAATCATCATAACTATGATAAGTTAACATTTGTAATATTAAGCCGTTTATAAATTGTTGCTTTTGACTTGAGTTTCCAATAATAGCAGTTATATTATTAGTAACAAAAGATAATGATATAGGAACATTTTCAATTATTCTAGATTCTGCTCCTAACTTATATACTTCATTTAATAAATTATCACTTGTTAATGAAAAATGTTCTTGAGGAAAATTTACATTTCCTTCTAATTCTGTAGAACCAATTCCAAGTCTTAAATCAAGAAAATCTGATTGATCTATTTCTCTTTCCCACAAATTTCTTTTTTTAGAAAATATAATTTCCTTTGTTTCTTGTAATGGCAAATAATTATCAATTAATATTTGACGTTGAGTTTTCATTTCGGTTTGAATTTCAACTCTTTTATCTTTTATATATTGCGAATATTTTTGTTGACGTACTACTTCATTCTTCTTGGCTTGCTTTCTTTGATATGCTTTAGATAACATTGGCCATAACAACATTGTTGATAACATAACAATAGATGAAATTACTGTTGGTGCTACTTCTTTAAAATCTTTAGTTCCTTCTAATACGCTGTTCATTGCTGTAACACCAGTTGATGCTGACATTGTAGCCATTGTCATCATTGGACCTATTGTATATATTAATGGTGTTTTATCTTCTTCTTGTTTTCCTGGTGGGCTATCAATTGTAATGTTTACCGGTTCAATTTTTGTTTTAAAACGTGGTGAACGATAAAAATAGTCATCCTCTTTGTAAAATTCAATTGTCTCTTCATCTGGATTATCCATTTCTGTTTGTCTTTGAATTAAGGAATATTCTTCTGAGAAAATGCTTGCATCATAGGTAATCAAATTTCCAATATTATTAATAATAAGACCATTAGGCATTATTATTATTTTTAAACCCATGATAAAAATAATATCACCATATTCCAAATTTGCTGAACTTATGGCGGTATTATTGACATATGTTCCATATCTACTGTTTAAATCTTGTATCATCCATTTTCCACTATTTAATATAAGTTTTGTTTGTTGTCTAGAAATAAGTGGATAATTATAATTAATATTTGCAGAAACATCATTACCAATTATTATTTCTACATCAGATTTTACTCTAAGACGTTTTATATTGGTATCTATAGACGGTGAGCAATATAAAATAACATATTCATTATCAGTATTTATTTTTAAAAAATAGAGACTGTACTCTTTTAAAATTGCTGACTCGACTTCATTTTCACCACTCATAATTTTGGTTTCAAAGTCACTTTTAATCTTCCACTGTCCTTCATACTCTTCAACGTTAATTAAATTTCTAACATTTCCTAGATAATCATTATCCGTAATCCAGTAATTTCCAGATATTTCATTTGGTAGTCTAAAGTTATATATTTTAGTCTTTTTTATTAACCTAACTATCACTAGAAATCACCCCGATATTATTCTATTATAGGTTTATTATAGCTTTTTTTTCATTTTTTGACAATAGAAAAAATATCATTAATTATGATATTTTTATAAGTTCTAGTAACCAAATTTTCCTTCTAGCGAATCATCATTTTCTATGTATTGTTTTACTTCTATTGTTTCATAATTATCTTTATCAATTCTAAAAACAATTTCTTTTATACCTGCATTTATTATAAATCGTTTGCAGAACATACAGGGAGCTGGATTTTTAATATAATTACCACTTTCATATTCTTTTCCAACTAAATATAAAGTAGAGTCAATTAAATCTTTTCTACTTGCGCTTATAATGGCATTTTGTTCAGCGTGAACACTTCGACATAATTCATATCTTTCTCCTCGTGGTATTTCCAATTTTTCTCGCATGCAAAACTCTAAGTCTAAACAGTTTTTTCGTCCTCTAGGAGCTCCATTATAGCCAGTGCTAATAATTTCATCATTTTTGACAATTACAGCTCCAAAATTTCTTCTTATGCAAGTACTTCTATTTAGAATTGTTTCTGCAACATCAAGGTAATAATTATTTTTATTTCTTCTTTTCATTTACTTTCACCAATAATATTATACATAAAGCTAATTAAATTTCGCAATATTTTATTTCATGAAATATCTAATTATTCCTTTTGTTATTGATGAAGCTATTTTTTGTTGATAATTTGAAGTTAGTAATTTATTTCTATCTTCATAATTTGATAAATAACCGCATTCTACTAAAACACCAGGTATAGTTGTATTTTTATACATATATAAATCTGTAGTGTTAATAGTTCGATTACTATTAAGGTTAGTTTGAAATTCTTCCATAATTATTTTAGCAATTGTTTTATTATTGGAATTTATTGGGTTATATAAAACTTCAGCTCCTTTGTAATTACTATTTTTATACCAATTAATATGTATTGATATATACATATCGCTTTTATTTTTTTTGATTAATTGTAGTCTTCTATATAAATCTCCACGCTTTTTTTTAGAATCATAAATTGACGATAGGTCAATATCAGAACGTCGAATCATGAATACGGTTGCTCCTTGTTTTAAAAGTTCTTTTTCTAGTTTTAGTGAAATTTCGAGATTAATATTTTTTTCAAAAATGTCATTGTATGTTGCCCCTGGATCTCTTCCACCATGTCCGGCATCAATTGTAATTACTTTATTTTTTAATGGAAGCGTTTTTCCAAAAACAATATTTAAAGAAAGAAAAATAAATATTGAGATTATAATGATTAATAATTTTAATTTTTTCATATACATTTATCACTACTATTTTATATTTTATAATACTGTATAATATTCATATAGCTTTAATTATTTTTTAGATAATATATTTTTTAGTTTTTTGCCTAGTCATTTTTATAATTTAGGAATAACTTATAGTGGTGATATTATGTTTAATTTTTTTATGGATTTATCTCCAGTTATGCAAGCATTAATTGCGGGTTTATTTACTTGGGGTGTTACTATGCTTGGTGCTTCCGTAGTATTTTTCTTTAAAAATATTAAAAAAAATATAATGGATTCTTTATTGGGCTTTTCTGGTGGTGTTATGATTGCTGCTTCTTTTTGGTCATTACTTAATCCCGCTATTGAAATAGCTAACGAGTTAAAAATGATTTCTTGGCTAATTGTGGGGTGTGGATTCCTTGGTGGAGGAATATTACTTTTTTTAGGAGATAAATTATATAATTTTATTTCTAGAAAAAATGAAAATTTAAAATGTAATTACTCAAAAAGAGTTTTAATGTTACTATCATCTATTACGCTTCATAATATTCCTGAAGGATTAATAATTGGTGTGGTTTTTGGATCTGCAGCTTGTGGAATTGATAATGCTACATTAATTTCTGCAATAACATTAACTATTGGAATTGGATTACAAAACTTTCCTGAAGGAAGTGCTGTTAGTTTACCTCTTTATAGAGATGGTTATTCAAAATTTAAGGCTTTCTTTTTGGGTCAACTTAGTGCTATTGTAGAACCAATTTCAGCAGTTGTAGGGGCATTATTGGTTATGAGGGTTCAAGCTTTATTACCATTTTTATTATCATTTGCTGCTGGAGCAATGATATATGTAGTTGTTTGTGAATTAATACCTGAAAGTCAAACTAATAATAATAAAAATTTAATTACACTTTGTACTTTAATTGGATTTATTATAATGATGATATTAGACATTTCTTTAGGATAAAAAAAGTATCTCTTTTAATGTTAAGCATTATAGAGATACTTTTATTGTATATATAATTTTTGACCTTTTTTTAAATATACTCCATATAAATCATCTTTTTTGCAAATAAATATTTTTTTAGGTAAAATTTCTATTGGTTTTTCCACAGAATCTTGTGGATTATTATTAGGTGGAGCTACAATTGAGGGTAAAGTTTCTGTAGGCTTTTCAACAGGTGTATTTTTTATTTTTTTAAATGCATAATTATTATTATTAATTATTGTTATTTGTTCATCTATCCACAAGCATTCTTCTGGCTTTTTACCATTATTAATCGAATAATATCCACTACTATTTTTATACCATCCAGTACCTATAAATTTTCCTTTTCCACATTCGATATGACAATGATTTCCAGTAGCATTTCCTTTTGTTCCTTCTGAATAAAACTGTTCTCCTTGATTTATTTTTTTTCCAACATATAGGTTACTAATATCATTTGAATGAGCAAATAATATTGTCATATAATCAATTGTTCCATCAGGATATTCAACTGGTTCTACGCTTTCTAACCATACCTCATTGGCATCTTCTTTGTAAATTTTTTTGATTATTCCTGTAAATGGTGCTCTTAAAATAGAAATTTGTGAATCTTTACCTGCTTCATCTATAGCATAACTATTTAAATGCGTTCCAGTGTTATATCCTTGAGTAATTCGCATATAAAGGCTTGGGTATAAAGGTTTTTCCATTATTTGTCCTCCTCATTTATTATATTTTCTTTTGGAATTGAAATAGAGTTTATTAACTTACTATGTGAGGCTAGTGTTCCTTCTAGTGCTTTATAAATTGTATCTGCACCTATAAATGAAAAAAAACCAATCCATAAACTTGTGGGAAATTTAATATCTGTAAAACTCATACAAAATATAACACTTAAAATTATGTTTACTACAAAAGAATATAATAATAAATATTTACTTGTTTTAAAATAGGCTTTTGTTTTTTGAACAAATGCACAACTTATTGTACAAAGAGTCATTGATGTTGTTAATAATAATTGTAAATAATTTGTTTCTAACATTTTCTCCTCCTAATTTATTATATGTTTTTAAAAAAATTTGTTTTGGTCATTTATCAAGTATAATATACAATTATTATTAAATATGGTTATATTAATATATTGATTATTACTATTAAGTAAAAATCCACCCTTAAAAAGGGTGGTTTTTCTCTAAAGCCTATAAGGCTTGACACTGGCGGCTACCATTTGG
>CALVIF010000025.1 GCA_944329395.1 uncultured Bacilli bacterium
TCATATATGCCAGAGATTTCAGTTTTATCTAATAAAAAATACTGTTTACTTATGAATGATAGAGGAAATAGTTTTTCAAGATATAGAACTTTACAATTAAATAGATATCGTAAAGTTACGGAGCAAGATTATGGATTATTTATGTATGTTAGGGATTTAAAAACTAATTTTGTTTTTTCTAATACATATGCTCCAGTAAATGTTAAACCAGATAATTATGAGGTTGTTTTTGCATCTGATTCTATAAAGTATTTACGAACTGATGGAAAGATTATGACTAAAACAGAAATTGTAGTTACTAGAGATCATTATGCTGAAATTAGAAAAATTTCATTTAAAAATAATGATAGTCAAGCAAGGGTTTTAGAATTAACTACTTATACTGAGGTTATATTATCTGAAAATATGGATGATGTTTCACATCGTGTATTTAATAATATGTTTGTTTCTAGTGAGTTTGATAGTGATAGTAATACATTAATTATGAAACGTAAAGCAAGGGGCGAAGCAAGCGTTAATAGTTATATGATGAATCGTTTAATAATTAGTAATCCATTAGATCAATATTCTTATGAAACAGAACGTAGTAATTTTATTGGAAGAGGTAATACTCCTAATAATCCTATGGCTTTAAATAATAAATTAAGTAATTATAGTGGCGATAATTTAGACCCTGTAATGAGTCTTAGAAATAAAGTTGTTGTTGAACCTAATAGTAGTGTTACAGTATATTTAATTATGGGATTTGGTCGTAGTAGGGAACAGATATGTGATATTATTAATTCTTATAATAGTATTTCTTCAATAGAACGTGCATTTAAAATATCAGCTTTAATGAATATTGTTAATACTAAAATGCTTGGTATTAGTGGTGATGATATGAGACTTTATAATATTATGTTGAATTACTTATATCAAACTACTAAAATATCTGTAAGTGCTGAAAGAATGGATATTCTTAGAAAAAATTGTTTGGGTCAGAATGGATTATGGAAGTTTGGAATAAGTGGAGATCGACCTATTATTTTGGTTAACATTGCTGATATAAGTGATTTACCTTTTGTTTTTGATATATTAAAGGCTTTTGAATATTATAAAAATAATTCTATTTTTGTTGATTTGGTTATAGTTAATAGTGAGAAGGAACAATATGCTAAAATTATTAATAAAGAAATAGAAGATGAAAAATATCGAATGTATTCTTTGAATAGTTTTTATCATACACCAGGATCAATTAATGTGATTGATGGGTCAGTTTTAACTAGAGAAGAGTGGAGTTTGTTAAATACTGTTCCTAGATTAAAGTTTGATATTACAAATCATATTTCGTTTAAAGAAGCAATTGAAGAAATGCAGCAAAACAATAGAATAAATTTATATGCTGAAAAGGTGCTTGAGGAAAATTTATCTATTCCTAATCATGAAAAATTGATTTATGATAATGGCTATGGTGGATTTAAATCTAATGGAAAAGAGTATGTAATTTATAATAAAAATACTCCGACACCTTGGAGCAATGTTATTGCTAATAAAAATTTTGGAACGATTGTTACTAATAATGGTTGTGGGTATACATTTGCTTATAATTCTTCTGAGTTTAAAATTACTTCATGGAGTAATGATATTGTTGTTAATGATAAATCTGAGGGATTTAAATTTAATGGAAAAGTATTTGATCCTGAAAAATGTATACATGGATTTGGATATAGTATTTTAGAATGTGAAAGTAATGATTTAATTAAAGAAGTTACTGAATTTGTTGCTGTAGATGATCCTGTTAAGATTTATTTAGTTAAACTTACTAATAAGACAAAAAATAAATTAGAATTAGATATTGATTATTGGATTAATCCAACATTTGGTAATTTTGAAGAAAAAACAGCACGTCATATTTTATCTGAATTTATAAATGATGAAAATTATTTAAAATTAAGAAATGTTTATAGTATTAATTATGGAGATGTTTGTGTATACATGTCTTCTAGTGAAAAGATTTCATCTACTATAAGTGATAGAATTTTACTTAAAAGTATTAGTAACAAGGTTTCGCTTTCTGCTTTAGAGGAGAAAACAGTAGTTTATGTGTTATGTAGTAATAGGAATGAAAAATTAGGAACTGAATTAGTACATAAGTATACTGATGTTATTAATGCAAAGAGAGAACTAAAGGCTGTTAAAAATCATTGGGATAAGGAATTGTCGACTGTACAAGTAAAAACGATAGATAAAAGCTTTAACTTTATGGTAAATGGATGGTATTTATATCAAACTATGTCCTCAAGAATTATGGCTAAAGCAGGATTTTATCAAGTTAGTGGTGCTTTTGGATATCGTGATCAGTTACAAGATGCAATGAATATTGTTTTAGTTCATCCTGATATAACAAGACAGCAAATTTTAGTTAATGCTGCTCATCAATTTGAAGATGGAGATGTATTGCATTGGTGGCACGAAAATAATCATTTTGGATTACGTAGTCGTTATAAAGATGATTATTTATGGTTGGTTCTTGCAACTTATAATTATGTTCAAACTACTGATGATTATTCTATTTTAGAAGAAAAAATTCCTTATGTTGTTGGTGATAAATTAGGTAGTTATGAACATGAGAAGGGTATTTCTTTTGGTTATAGTGATAAACGTGATACTTTACTTAATCACTGTTTAAAATCTTTGGATTTAGCAATGAATAGTCTTGGTCGTCATAAGATTCCACTAATGGGTGGTGGAGACTGGAATGACGGTATGAATAAAGTGGGGATTAAGGGTAAAGGAGAAAGTGTTTGGTTAGGATTCTTCTTATATGATATAATTGAAAAATTTGTTAAGATGATGAATTCTTATGATAAGAATTTTGATATTTGTTCTTATATCGAATTTAATGAAAAGCTTAAAGAGAATTTAAATAAGAAAACTTGGGATGGTGAGTATTATCTAAGAGCCTTTTTTGATAATGGTGATAAAATGGGTAGTCATGAAAATAGCGAGTGTAAAATTGATTTAATTTCACAAAGTTTTTCAATACTTAGTGGTGTTGCACCAAAAGAAAGAGCAATGAAGGCAATTAATTCTGTTGAAGAAAATTTAGTTGATAATGATATGAAGATAATCAAATTACTTACTCCTCCTTTTGAAAAATCTTTGAATAATCCTGGGTATATTATGAACTACTCTAAGGGAATTCGTGAAAATGGTGGTCAATATACGCATTCTGTTGCTTGGTATATTATGGCATTAATAAAAGCCGGATATTCAGATAGAGCATATAAATATTATCAAATGATTAATCCTGTTGAGAGAAGCGTTAATAGTAATTTAGTTGATATATATAAAGTTGAACCGTATGTTATTGCGGCAGATATTTATTCAGCTAAGAATTATCCTGGTCGTGGTGGTTGGACTTGGTATACAGGATCTGCCGGTTGGTTTTATAATGTTGCTATTACGGAAATACTTGGATTAAAGAAAATGGGAAGTATTTTAAAAATAGTACCAAGTATGCCTGTTTCTTGGGATTCTTATAAAGTTGTTTACAAGTATATAGATACTATTTATAATATCGAAGTAATTAAAACAAAAGAAAAAGGTGAGTTTATTATGCTTGACTCTATGAAGCTAAAAAGTAATTCTATTAAATTAGTTAATGATAGAAAAGAGCATGATGTTGTTGTTTACACTAAATAGAGGTCTTAATGACCTCTTTTTAATTGTATTGATTATACGATTAATTAACTTATATATCTAATATTATATCTTTTATATGTTTATTCATGATATAATGTTTTAGGAATAGGATGTGAGAAATGTGATAAAGTTTGATTTTAAAACATATGTTAATAATTTTGTTGATGATGATAATATGAACAAAATATTAAATAGGAAAGCAGAAATATATAATAAGTTTAATAATGCGACTATGATTGGTTGGACTGAAGAGTTTAACAAAAGATTGCTTGAAGATATTTTAAATTTGAGAGATTATATAAAAAATAATTATGATTGTTTGGTAATACTTGGAATTGGTGGCTCTTTTTTAGGAAGCTATGCTTTAAAGAATATGTTTACTAAGTATTTTTCTGATAATTCTTTTGAAGTTATTTATGCTGGATGTGATTTGTCTAGTAAATATTTAAGTGAATTAATAGAATATTTAGATAATAAAAATTTTGCGGTTAATGTAATTAGTAAAAGTGGAACAACGATGGAAACAATGATTGCTTATGATGCATTAAAACAGTTGATCAGAAAAAAATATAATAGTGAAGAAATTAAAAATAGAATTATTATTACAACAGATGAGTCTGTGGGAAAATTACGTGAAGAAGTAATTGAAAATGATTATAAATCATTTATTATACCTTCTAATATAGGTGGTAGATATTCTTTAATTACTGCTGCTCATTTATTACCTTTATCTTTCTTTTTGGATATTAATAATTTAGTGACAGGTTTTTATGATGGACTTAGTTTAACTGATGAAGCATACAATTATGCATGTATTAGAAGATGTTTTTTTGATTTAGGAAAGTATGTTGAAAATTTTTGTGTTTTTGAACCTAATATGAGTTATTATACTGAGTGGTTAAAGCAATTATTTGGTGAAACAGAAGGAAAAGAAAAAAGAGGAATATTTCCTGTGTCTACATTATATACGCGAGATTTACATTCACTTGGACAATTTATTCAAGAAGGAAATCCTATAATATTTGAAACTTTTATTAAGGTTTTAAATACAAAGAATTTTTATGTTAATGATAAAAATTTGAATAATTTAAATGGAATTGTATTAGATTCTGTAGTAAATGCACATTACTCTGGTGGAGTTGCATGTAATATTATTGAAATTGATGAAATTAATGAAATGAATATTGGAAAATTATGTGCGTTTTTTATGTTAAGTGCTGCTTATAGTGGTTATTTATTTGATGTTGACCCTTTTAATCAGCCTGGTGTTGAAGTATATAAGAAATTTATTAGAGATAATTTAGATCATTTTAAGGTGGATAATAGAAATGATTATTAGTAAAAAAAAGCTTTTATATTGTAGTGTTTTTTTGGGACTTTTTATTTTACTAGCGATTGTTATAAATATTGATAAAACTTTCTTTTTTGATGAGAAAATATATAACTTTATTATGCATATGAGATGTGAATTTTTTGATAATTATTTTGTTTTTATTACGCATTTTGGTGATCCGATTTTTATTGTTTTGTTTATTTTATGTTTTTTATTTATCTGTCGTAATATATATGGTATATTAATGTTAGTTTCAGCAATTGATTCTTCTTTAATTACTGTTTTATTTAAAAATATATTTGTAAGAGCTAGGCCAGATCATTTGAAGTTAATTGTCCAGGATGGATATTCATTTCCAAGTGGCCATTCTATGATTGCAATATGTGTATATGGATATTTATTATATCTTGTATTAAAAATTAAAAATAAATTTTTTAGATATTTTTTTAGTACGCTTTTACTAATTTTAATAATTTCAATAGGTATTAGTAGAATTTATGTTGGTGTTCATTATCCGACAGATGTTTTAGGGGGATATTTATTAGGAGTAATAGAGGTAATATTATTAACAGAGGTTTTAAATTTATATAAAATTAGGGGGAAATGAAATGTATAAATTGGTTGTTAGTGAATTTGATGGGGTATTAATCGATAGTGAAGAAGCAATTGGTTTATCAACTATTATGTTAATAGATAAAATAAGAAGTGCTGGTACATTATTTTGCATATCTAGTGATAGAGCAATAAACGATATAATTAGCTATAATAGTGATTTTTTTTTCATTGATTATATAATTGGTGGAGGTGGTGCTTTTTTATATGATGTTGCTAAGTGTAAATTTCTTTATAAGAAAAATATAACAAAAGTTATTTTGAAAAAAATTTTGACTAATTTTTCAAGTTATAAAATTTATGGTTTTAATGAAAATGGAAAGTTTTTAGTAAATGATGATATTGAACAAAAAATATATCAGTTACAAATTGTTTGTAATAGTAAGAAAGTTTTGCATACTTTATGTGATATGCTTGAAAAACTTAAGTTAAATATAAATTATTGGGCTAATATTTGTGATGATTTATTTTGTATTAATATAATTATGGGAACTGTTGATAAATGTTATGCTATTAATAAACTTTGTAAGTTAAAAAGTATTGTAATTGATGAAGTTGTAGCAATTGGTGTATCACAACAGGATATTGAAATGATAAAACTTGTAGGATGTGGTATATGTATGAAAAATTCAGATCGTTCTTTAAAGAAGATTGCTAATACTATTACAGATACTAATGATAATAATGGGGTAAAAAAAATATTGAATCAACTATTTAATTAGTTATATTCTTTGTTTATTTTTTATTTATATATTATAATAATAGATGTTTAGGGAGGTAATATGAAAATTATAGTTAATCATGATGATGAATTATTAAAATATTTATGTGATAATTTGGATATGCCTAGAAAAAAAATAAAGCAATATTTAACGCATGGATCAATATATGTTAATAATACTAAGATTACAAAACACAATTATAGATTAGTAAAGGGAATGAATATTGTAATTGATACAAATAGTAAAACTAAGAAAGTATTACCTTTTGATGTTGTTTTTGAGGATGAACAAATTATTGTAGTTAATAAACCTAGTGGGCTGCTTACTATTGCAACTAATAAGGAAAAGGAAAAAACTTTATATCACATTGTATCAGAATACTTGAAAAGTAAAAATAGAAACGCCAAAGTTTTTATTGTACATAGATTAGATAAAGATACTAGTGGAATTGTTATTTTTGCTAAGAATGAAATAATTAAAAATCAATTACAAGAAAATTGGAATGAATATGTGAGATTAAGAGAGTATGTTGCTGTAGTTCATGGAAAAATGAAAAAGAATGAAGGTCGCATAGTTCAAAATTTAAAAGAAACAAAAACAAATTTAGTTTATGTTAGTAAAAAAGGTGAAGGTAGGGAAGCAATTACAAATTATAAAGTTATTAAGGATACTAATATGTATTCACTTTTGAGTATTTCTCTAGAAACTGGCCGTAAAAATCAGATTAGAGTTGCTATGAGTAGTTTGGGAAATCCAATAGTTGGGGATAAAAAATATAGTGTTATTAATGATAAAGAGGATAGACTATATTTACATGCTAATAGATTGAAGCTTTATTATCCAGTTTTGAAGAAAGAAATTTTATTTGAAGTTTCTAATCCACCAGAATTTAAAAAAATTATGAATAGATAGTGATTATATGAAAAAGTTTTTAATAATATTAATAGTTGTTTTTTCATTGGTTTTTGCAATTTATTATATGTATAATAACATATTTAAGATTGAAGATAGAAAATATGATGAAAAATCACAAAGTGAAAAAAAGAGTATGGAAAATAATTTTAGTGATGATATTCTTTTTGCAGATTATTATGATGATGCTTTGACTTTAATGAAGTCTATGACTTTGGAAGAGAAAATTGGGCAGTTGTTTTTAGTTCGGTATAATAAACTTAGTGTAAAGTTAGAAATAAATAATTATTATCCATCTGGATATGTATTATTTGCTAAGGATTTTGAAAATCAAACTAAGGAATCTATCAGAAAAGAAATTGATTATTTGCAAGATATTAGTAAGACTCCTTTAGTAATTGCTGTTGATGAAGAAGGGGGATATGTTACTAGAGTTAGTAGATTTAATAATTTTAGAGAAGAGAAATTTTTATCACCTAGAACATATTATGATTTGGGTGGTTATGAATTACTTGAGCAAATTGAAATGGAAAAAGCAAAATTGTTGTTAGATTTGGGAGTAAATTTAAATTTAGCTCCTGTTGCTGATATATCTATTAATTCAAGTGACTTTATTTATAGTCGTTCATTTCAAATGGATGCAAATAATACAGGAGAATTTATTTATAAAATGGTAAATTATGCAAATAATGCTAATATTTCTTCTTGTTTAAAGCATTTTCCTGGATATGGTAATAATGGTGATACTCATACTGGTATAGTGGTTGATAATAGGAGTTATGAAAATTTTGTTAATAATGATTTTTTACCATTTAAACGTGGTATTGAAGCGTTAGTTCCGACTATTTTAGTATCACATAATATTATTAATTGTCTTGATAGTAATTATCCAGCTAGTTTGAGTGAAAAAGTAATTTCTGAATTGCGTGATAATCTAAAGTTTAGTGGAGTAATTATTACAGATGATTTGGCTATGGACGCGGTAGAGAGTTATGTTATTGATGGTAGAGCGGCTACAATGGCTATTAATGCTGGTAATGATTTGATTATTACTTCAGATTTTGTTAAGATGTATAGTGAAGTACTTGATGCTGTTTCAAATGGAGAAATAAGTATTGATAGAGTTAATGAGTCTGTATTAAGAATATTAGCTTGGAAATTGGCTTATAATATGAAAGGTTAGGAGTGATAGTATGGTTATAGATGTTAGAGATTTATATGATAAGTTAGATGAGTATATGGAGAAGAAAGTTACTTTACAAGGATGGATTAGAAATCATCGTAAACAAAAGGAATTTGGTTTTATTGATTTTAATGATGGAACTTATTTTAAATCTGTTCAAGTTGTTTATGATGATAAATTGTCTCAATTTGATGAAATACAAAAATTAAGAATTGGTTCAGCTATAGAGGTTATTGGTAATGTTATTTCATCTCCCGCTAAAGGACAGGATTTTGAAATTCAAGTTGAAGAAATTAATTTATTGGGTGATTGTCCTGAAGATTATCCAATTCAACCTAAAAGGCATACTCGAGAATTTTTAAGAGAACAGGCATATTTAAGACCTAGAACTAATTTATATAGTGCAATATTTAGAGTTAGAAGTGTTGCTGCATACGCAATTCATAAATATTTTCAACAAAACAAGTATGTGTATTTTCATGCACCTCTTATTACTGCTAGTGATTGTGAAGGGGCTGGGGAAATGTTTCAGGTAACTACACTTGATTTGGAACGTGTGGCTAAATCTGGTGCAGTAGATTATAGTAAAGACTTTTTTGGAAAGAAGGCTGCTCTTACAGTAAGCGGGCAGTTGCAAGCTGAAACTTTTGCTTTGGCATATAAAAGAACATATACTTTTGGTCCTACATTTAGAGCGGAGAATTCTAATACTAAAACACATGCTAATGAATTTTGGATGATTGAACCTGAAATGACATTTACTGATTTAGAAGGCGATATGGATGTTATGGAGGATATGCTAAAATTTGTAGTTAAGTATGTTCTTGATAATTGTAAAGAAGAGATGACTTTTTTTGATAGCTTTGTTGAAAAAGGGTTAATTGATAAGCTTACAAAATTAGTAAATAGTAAATTTATTAGAATTGATCATGAAGAAGTTATAAAGATTTTAAAGGAAGCTCCAGTAAAATGGGAATTTATGCCTGAATATGGTGAGGATATAGCAAGAGAACATGAAAAATATATAACTGAATATTTTGATGGTCCTGTATTTATTAAAAATTGGCCTAAAGATATTAAAGCATTTTATATGAAACAAAATGATGATGGAAAGACTGTTGCAGCAGTTGATTTGGAAGTTCCAGGTGCTGGAGAATTAATGGGTGGTTCGCAGCGTGAAGAAAATTATGAAAAACTTGTAAATAGAATGAATGAATTAGGTATGGAGACTGAAGGATTAGATTGGTATTTAAATTTACGTAAATATGGTGGATGTGTTCATTCTGGATTTGGTATGGGATTTGAAAGATTACTTATTTATTTAACTGGTGTTGAAAATATTCGTGATGTTATTCCATATCCTAGAACTCCTGGAAATTGTGAATTTTAAAATTAATATTAAATACAGATTTTTCTGTATTTTTCTTTTATAAAAATTGATAGTTTTGTTTTTTAAATTAAAACATATTTAGTATATTTCTTTTATTTTTGGTAATTATATAAATGGGAGGAATAATATGAAAAAAATATTGGTGTTATTTAGTATCGCTTTAGTATTAATTACTGGTTGTTCAACAAATATGAATACTCCAACAGCAAAGGTTGAGGAATTTTTAAGTAAATATCAAACAATGGATAGTGAGGTTTTAGAACAACTTAAAACAGTTATAAAATCTGATAAAACGATGTCTGAAGAACAAAAACTTGAATATCGTGGTTTAATGGAAAAACAATATCAAAATTTATCTTATAAAATTAAAAATGAGAAAATTGATGGTGATACTGCAGTTGTTGATGTTGAAATAGAGGTATATGATTATGCTACATCAATTAAAAAATCACAAGATTATTATATGGAACATGAAGATGAATTTTTAGATGATGAAAATAAAAATAATGATAGTGATAGTGGTGAAATTATAGGTGGAGCAGTTGAGGATGCTTCTGAAGCAATTGAAGATATGTTTACTGAAACTAGTAAATTTATTGACTATAAAATTAAGCAGTTAAAAGATGTTACTGATAAAGCTAAATATGATATTACTTTTCATTTAAATAAAAATGAAGAAAATGAATGGGTTTTAGAAGATATAAGTGATGCTGATAGGCAAAAATTACACGGGTTATATGAGGGATAAAAATACTTATTTAATTTTAAGTATTTTTATTTTTTAAGAAATGTTATTAATAATTTAAATATGCCTTTTTTTTTATTTATTTATTTGTTATACTAATAATAGAATAAGAGAAGGTGTTGTGTGTGCTTGGGAAAATTGTTGAAATAGTTGATAATAGAGTTTTAGTAGAATTATCAATTGATGTAAATGAACAGCCTAATTTGATTGGTTTTCATGTTGTTTTTGAAGATAGTGAAGATGATAGACGTGTTGTAGGGGAAATTATATCTGAAAATCAGAACATATTGGTTGCTTCTATAGTTGGTGAATTGGTTGATAATGATTTTGTTCCTGGAAACGCTAGAAAACCATCATTTAAGTCTAATATAAGATTGATTTTAATAGATGAATTGGAAAAAATTTTAGGAAATCAAGAATTAGATGCAAATGAGACTAATTTTGGTACTAGTAATGTCTATGATAATTATAAAATTAATGTTAATTTAAATGATTTTTTTAGTAATCATTTTTCTGTTTTGGGTAATAGTGGTTCTGGTAAAAGTTGTGCGATAGCATCTATATTACAAAAATTATTTTTAAATAAAAATGTTCCTATTAATGCTAATTTCTTTTTCTTTGATGCATATGGTGAATATAATAATGCTTTTTGTAATTTACATAAACTTAATCCTATGATTAATTATAAATCTATTACAACTAATATTTTTTCAGCCAGTGATGGAGAGTTATTAAGAATACCAGTATGGTTATTAGATGTTGATGATTTGGCTTTATTATTGGATGCTAATGAGCCTACTCAGTTACCTATACTAGAAAAGACTTTAAAGTTAGTGCCAATTTTAACAGGAAATTCGAGTGCTGTTGTAAGAAAGAAAAATGATATAATTGCAAGGGCTATTCAGGATATATTACTTAGTGGTAAGGATTCTACTAAAATTAGAGATCAGGTAACTGCTATTTTGACAAAGTTTAATACAGTTGAATTAAATTTGGAAACAACTATTTCGCAACCTGGTTATGTTAGAACTTTAAAGCAGTGTTTATATGTAGATAAAACTGGAAAAATGCAAGAGATGGAATTGGTTGTAGAATTTATTAGGGGATATATATTAGATGAAGATGAATTTGTTAGGCCGGAAGATTTAAATAGATTTTATACTCTTTATGATTTGGAATTAGCAATGGATTTTGCTTTGATTAATGAGGGGATTTTAAAGAGTAATAAAGTTTTTGACTATGCTAATGTATTGAGTGTTAGATTACATACACTGGTAAATAGTGATTATAGAGAGCTTTTTAATTATCCTATGTTAGTTGATAAAAATCAGTATGTTGATAATTTATTGCGAACGAATGATGGCAGTAAGTGTCAAATAATCAATTTCAATATTAACTATGTTGATGATAGAATTGCTAAAGTTATTACAAAGATTGTTTCAAGAATGTTATTTAGTGTTGCATCTAATACTATTCCGCGTGGTAGTAGAGCTTTTCATATTATCATTGAAGAGGCTCATCGATACGTTATAAAAGATCGTGATATAGATTTACTGGGATATAATATATTTGAGCGTATTACTAAGGAAGGTCGTAAGTATGGTATTTTTTTAGGTTTGATTACTCAAAGACCTAGTGAATTATCAGATACTTGTATATCTCAATGTACAAATTTTATTATTTTTAGAACTTTACATCCTAAAGATTTGGATTATATTAAAAATATGGTTCCAAATATTTCTGTTGAGATTGTTCAGCAATTAAAAAATTTGAAACCAGGTAATTGTATTGCCTTTGGTAATGCATTTAAAATACCTGTATCAATGTATTTTGATTTACCTAATCCTAGACCTATGAGTAATAATGTTGATATTGAGACAGTTTGGTATAAAAATAATAGTCAATATGAAAATGCAGCACCTATATTACTATCAAATGATAATTCAATGTTATTTGGCGTTTATCAAGAGCCAGCTTTTATTAATACAAATGAAATTAATGTTGATCCTCAACAAAGATTTGTAAATTTTATTGGGAAAAATAAATAAATAAATTAAAATTTACTTTTTCTTTTGTAATATTTGTGATAGAATTTATTTTATAGTATAGACTAAACGGAGGTTATATTTATGGCTTTAGAAAAATTTAAAAAGTTTTTAGGTGAATCTGATAATGATAATGAAGTTTCTCCTGAAGAGGAGTATTATACAACTACAAAGGAAGAATATCATGTAGCTAATGGTGTTGCTGGAAGTAAAATGATGCTTCTTGAACCACGTGCATATTCTGAAAGTCAGCAAATAGCAGATTATTTGAAAGATAGAAATGCAGTTGTTGTTAATTTAAAGAGAGTTACGCCAGATCAGGCTAAGAGAATAGTTGACTTTTTATATGGAACTATTTATGCTATTGGTGGCGATTTGCAAAAATTGGGTGGAGGAATTTTTTTGTGTACTCCTAAAAATGTGAATGTAGAAGGAAAAATAAGTGATGATACCCAATGTGGAACTAAAAATGCTAAAGGTAAAAAAGACAAGGAAGATGAAGAGGATGATTTCTTTTAGCTTTTGACTTTTTTTGAGGTGATCATAGTGGAAAAATTTAGTTATGAGACTAATGGATATAATCGTAGTGAAGTTAATCAATTTATTAGTGATGTGATTACCCAAACTCAAGATATTGTTTTACGCTGTCAAAAGCAAAGGGATGAAATAATTGATTTAAAAAAGCAACTTGAACATTATCAAAATATTGAGGATACTTTGAAAATTGCGGTTATAAGGGCACAAAAAGTTAGTGAGGATATAAAAAGAATGGCTAACGAAGAATCAGAATCAATTATTAGACAGGCAAAGGATAATGCAAGTATAATTGTTAATGAAGCATTAATTAGAGCAAATAATATTGATAAAAAAGCCGAGTTATTAGAAAAAAATATGGAAGTATTTAAAAAGAAACTTAAGTTAATTATTAATCAACAGTTAAAGGTTATAGATGAAATAGAAGTTTTAGAATTAGAATCTTAGGCTTCTTTTTTTATTGTATTTTTTATTAATTTGTGTTAAAATAATTAAACATTTGGGGGGAATAGTAATGAGTGTTAAAAGTATGTTAGTTGAAGAATTTAACAAGGAATTTCTAGAGTTAAATGAATATTTTATTTATAAGATTTTTCCTTCTCTAGAGTCACCTGTTGATATGAACTTATTTAATAATTATGATCTTGATAAAATTAATTTTATTTTAGGAGATAATAAATTTAAATCTGTTGATGAGCTATTTGAAGCACTAATTTTATTGATGGATGACGGGAAAAATATTATTGCGTTTAAGCGTAATTATTCATTATTCTGTATACCGGTATTTGTTTATTTGTTGAAAAATAATCCTACTAAAAGAGAAGAGTTTTATAATTTGTGTATGAAAATTCATTTATCTAAAGATAAAATCGGTTTATTTTCTTCTAATTCATTGCCAAATGTCGATGTACCATTTAAAAGTAGAATAGCTGATAAATTAGAAATGACTTTGTTAGCGCCTAATTTTTCAATTGATTTAAGAACCGTAATTGAGCTTTTGGACTATATTGATTATGAAAAATACATTAATGGTTCAAATGAAGGAGAGTATTATGATTTTTTGAAAAGAGCAGAAAGAGAATTGTTTTCGTATGTTTCTTTTTTAGCTAGTGATCAGTTACTTGAAGAATTTTTTGAGAATAGAAAAGGTAATACTCGTAATTACAAATATAGTAGTGTTAGGTTTAATAAAGATGCTTTGAAATTAATGAGTTATTATATTGATATTGATGTTAAAAAATGTAAAAATAAGTATTTAGAATTTAAACAATTAGAAGATAGACTTAGAAATCCTATTTGTAGTATTGATTCTAAGAAAAATAATATGTTAGTAGCGTTTACTTATAGGACTTATCCAAGTAATGATTTTTATGAATCTTTTAATGATATTGATTTAACTATGGATGATTTGGTTAAGTTTATTAATAAGGTAGAAGAAAAGGGAATAGTCTTATCTGTAAGGCAGTTAGATAATTTATTACTTTCTTATAGAAATTGGTTTGTAGATAAAAATAATTTAGTTAACGAATTTAATCATTTGAATGCTGATTTAAA